>CAZGNQ010000044.1:5351-17934 GCA_964527285.1 uncultured Hyphomicrobiales bacterium
GTCACCCTCGCCACCCAGCAAGCAGGTAGCCCATGTCCGATTTCGATTATGACCTCTTCGTCATCGGCGGCGGATCAGGCGGCGTGCGCGCGGCCAGGATCGCGGCGTCTCACGGGGCGCGCGTGGCGCTCGCTGAAGAGTCCCGCATGGGCGGCACCTGCGTGATCCGCGGCTGCGTGCCCAAGAAGCTCTTTGTCTATGCCTCCCAGTATTCTGAGCACTTTGAGGACGCCGCCGGCTATGGTTGGAGCGTGGGCCCGACCCGTTTCGACTGGTCTACGCTGAAGGCGAACAAGGACCGCGAGATCGACCGGCTCGAGCAGATCTACACGGCAAACCTGGAGCGCTCCGGCGTGGAAGTGTTCCACTCGCGTGCGGTCTTTGCCGGGCCTCACACGCTTGAGTTGACGGCCGACGGACGCCGCATCTCAGCGGCGCGCATTCTGATCGCCACCGGCGGGCGGCCAAACATCGACGAGACCCTTCTCGGCAAGGAGCACGTCAAGATCTCGGACGATGTGTTTGAAATGGAGACGTTCCCCGAGCGGGTGATCGTTGCCGGTGGCGGTTACATCGCCGTGGAATTTGCGGGCATTTTTGCCGGTCTGGGAGCGCAGACCACGATCGTTTATCGCGGAGAAAAGCTGCTGCGCGGCTTTGACGAGGACATCCGTGATCAACTCGAAGCTGAGTATGCGAAGAAGGGCATCGCCGTTATCAAGAACACCGTTTTTGAGCGGATCGAGAAGGCCGACGACGGGTTGGAAGTGAGCCTGACGAACGGTGATGTACTGCACGCTGACGACGTCGTGATGGCCATCGGACGCAGGCCCTACACGGCAGGTCTCGGCTTGGAACATGCCGGCGTTGCCACCGGACCGGGCGGGGCGATCCTTGTCAATGCGCATTCCCGCACCAATCAGCCGCACATCTTCGCTGTTGGTGATGTGACGGACCGCATCCAGCTCACGCCGGTCGCCATTCGCGAAGGCCACGCGTTCGCAGACACCGAATTCGGCGGCATGGATCGCACGGTCGATCACACCAGCATCGCCACGGCGGTCTTCTCGCGCCCGGAGATCGGCACTGTCGGCTTGACCGAAGCCACGGCCCGCGAACAGGCGGCCAACGGGGGCGAGGCCATCGATATCTACAAGACCAATTTCCGCCCGATGCACCACATCCTTGCCGGTCGCGACGAGCGAATGGTGATGAAGCTGATCGTCGGTGCCGATACCGACCGCGTCTTGGGGGTGCACATCCTCGGCCACGGCGCCGGCGAACTGGCTCAGATGCTGGGTGTGTTCGTGAAAATGGGTGGCACGAAGGCTGATCTGGACGCGACCGTCGCAGTGCATCCCACGGCCGCCGAAGAGATGGTGACCATGCGCACGAAGTGGACACCGCAAGGCTGACGCGCGGCGTTCAGACCTTGAAACCGGCCCACTCTTTCTGCACCTGTCAGGCTGTGGGATAACGTGAGCAAAGGACGTCGCATGCGCCTCGGGCAGATCTCTGCGGTTGGAAGCCTTCTTGTGTCGGCAGCGCTTGCTGTTGCCTGGCTTGTGCCCGTGACCCTACCATCCACCCCAGCCAGTGCGTTCTCCAGCCGTGAGATCTCCGATGCGGCTTATCACTGGGGCCGGGTCGACCTGGCGGCGGAGCGTTGCGTGCGCTTGCGCGTGAACGACAACATCCGGCAGGACGTGTTCAACGCGCTCGCGCGCGTGGGTCGGGAAGCCTGGGATGGCGGTTATGCGCTGGGACGGTCGGACGGCACGGAATACATTGAAGGCTATGGCGAGCCGGCGTTCTGCGAGGTGGCCTGGGCGTTCTACGGTCGCAACGGCCAGCGTGTGAAGAACCTGCTGCTGCGCCGCTGATGCCTCCGGTGCCTGTGTGTGATGCTTTGCCTCGCTATGGGGCCGTTCTGCCGGGGTGAATGGATCGCCTGACGTCGTGTTGTGAGCCAGGCGTTCGCTGACATAAGCCTCGGGGTGGTGAACCGCACGGCGGCAACCTTCAGCCTCCGCGGCACGGAGCGGGCTGTGCGCCGGGCCACCTGGCTTTGCGGGGCATTGAGCGCTGACCGGCAAGCGACCAGTTGATTTCCATCGAATGATTGCTCCAGGTGCACTCTCGGGCCGATGGGAAGTCCTCAGGCGGCTAAGCCCCCCTGTGTGCGGGTGTTCCGCTGGCCCGTTGGTCCGTGCCCGTGCAATACAACACCATCAAGACCGCGCGGGCCGGCGCCGCCAGTAGAGCCGATCGAGCGCAATCCAAGCCTGTCCCAGGAGCCCAAGATCATGTCACAGACCCCCTGGAGCCCGTCGTCCTGGCGCGCACTGCCCATCCAGCAAGTCCCACAGTTCGACGACGCCGCGGAATTGACGGCCGTTGAGGAGCAACTCGCCAGCTTCCCGCCTCTCGTTTTCGCAGGTGAAGCAGACAAGCTGCGGCGCCACTTGGCCCAGGTTGCTGACGGCAACGCTTTCGTTCTCCAGGGTGGTGATTGCGCCGAGAGCTTTGCCGAGCACGGCCCGGACAAGATCCGCGATTTTTTCCGCAGTTTCCTGCAGATGGCCGTCATCCTGACGTTCGCGGGCGCAGTGCCTGTGGTGAAGATTGGGCGCGTCGCCGGCCAGTTCGCCAAGCCCCGCTCCTCGGACACTGAAAAGCAGGGCGAATTGGAGCTGCCGAGCTACCGTGGGGATATTCTCAACGCCATCGAGTTCACGCCCGAATGCCGCCGGCCAGACCCGCAGCGCCAGCTCAAGGCCTACCGTCAGTCCGCCGCGACGCTCAACCTGCTGCGCGCGTTTGCCAGCGGTGGTTTTGCCGACCTGGAGCGCGTGCATGAGTGGACGCTCGGGTTCGTCAAGGACAGCCCGGCCGGTGACCGCTACGCCAAGCTCGCTGATCGCATCGCCGATGCCATGAGCTTCATGCGCGCATGCGGCATGACCCCGGACAACACCCCGCAACTGCGCTCGACGGACTTCTTCACCAGCCATGAAGCGCTGCTGCTGGGCTATGAGCAGGCGCTGACCCGGGTCGATTCGATCTCCGGCAATTGGTACGCCACATCGGGCCACATGGTCTGGATCGGGGACCGCACGCGCCAGCCCGACCACGCGCATGTTGAATACTGCCGCGGCATCAAGAACCCGATTGGCCTCAAGTGCGGCCCGTCGCTGGATCCTGATGAACTGCTTGGCCTGTGCGAGACACTGAACCCGGCCAATGAGCCCGGCCGCCTGACCCTGATCGCCCGTTTCGGCCATGAAAAGGTCGGCGATGGGCTGCCGAAGCTGGTGCGCGCGATCCAACGCGCCGGACAACGTGTCGTGTGGACCTGCGATCCCATGCACGGCAACACGGTCAAGGCGGCAAACGGATACAAAACGCGCCCGTTCGATGCCGTGTTGTCCGAGGTTGGCACCTTCTTTGACGTTCACGAGGCCGAAGGCACACACCCGGGCGGCGTCCACGTTGAAATGACCGGCGAGAACGTGACGGAGTGCATCGGCGGTGCGCGCGCGGTGGAAGAGACGGACCTGTCGGACCGTTATCACACCCATTGTGACCCGCGGCTCAACGCTGACCAGGCCATAGAACTGGCGTTCCTCGTGGCCGAGCGCTTGGAAAAGAACCGGGCCGGCGCGGGTGCGGGTGGCACATCGGCCGCAGCATAAACGGCCGCAAGCAAACCAGCGTGGGGGACGGTGACGCCGATCGCGGGTCTCGCCTTTTCCCGCGTCGCCGCTGCCGTTTGCCTTATGTTCGGCCACCAACGCCAGTGAGGATCTCACGTGAGCGGTGACACCATTCGCATCGCCCTTGCCCAGCTCAATCCAACGGTGGGCGATGTCGCCGGCAATCTGCGCCTCGCACGCACCGCCATTGCGCAGGCGCGCGGCGAGGGTGCCGATATCATTGTCTTTTCGGAGTTGTTCGCCTGCGGTTATCCGCCCGAAGATCTGGCGCTCAACCCGGGCTTCCAACGCGCCGTGATGGAGGGTGTGCGGGCGCTGGCCGGAGAGCTGACGCCTGACGACCCGGCCGTTGTTATGGGCACCCTGTGGGTTGAGGACACCGCGCCCGATCACGCCTCGCCATCTGCACCGCCGCAGTCCGGCACACTCCACAACGCCGCGGCTGTGCTTGATGCCGGGGCCATCACGGCCGTCAGTTTCAAGGCGCAACTGCCGAACTACGGCGTCTTCGATGAAAAGCGCGTCTTCACGCCCGGGCCCATGCCCGGCCCGGTGACGGTACGCGGACTGCGCGTTGGGCTGCCGATCTGCGAGGACATGTGGTTCGACGAGGTGTGCGAATGCCTTGCAGAGACCGGCGCCGAGCTTCTCATTGTGCCCAACGGCTCTCCCTTCACGGTCAAAAAGTGGGCCCTGCGCGAGCAGATGGCCGTGGCCCGCGTGACGGAAAATGAACTGCCGCTCATCTACGTCAACCAGGTGGGCGGGCAGGATGAACTGGTCTTCGACGGCGCGTCGTTTGCGCTCAATGCGGACCGGTCGCTGGCTGCGCAGGTGCCGGCGTTTGCCGAAGGGGTTTATGTCACCACATGGGCGCGCGCGCCGGAGGGCTGGCGCTGCACCGAAGCGCCGCGGGCCGAGTTGCACCTGGACGACGCCTGCATCTACACCGCCTGCGTCGTCGGGCTGCGTGATTACGTGAGGAAGAACGGATTTTCCTCCGTCGTGATCGGGCTTTCCGGTGGCATCGACAGCGCGATCGTGGCCGCCATGGCAACCGATGCGCTCGGGCCGGACGCGGTGCACTGCATCATGATGCCCTACGCTTACACCGCCAGCGACAGCCTGGAGGATGCAGCCGCGTGCGCGAGAGCGCTCGGTGTTCGTTACGACGTGGTGGAGATCCACGCGGCGGTGGAAGGCTTCACGGCAACGCTGGCCGACCTCTTCGCTGGGCGACCGTCAGACGTAACGGAGGAAAATCTACAGTCTCGCGTGCGCGGCACGACGCTGATGGCGATTTCAAACAAGTTCGGCGGTCTGGTGCTGACCACGGGCAACAAGTCGGAGGTGGCCGTCGGATATGCCACGCTCTATGGCGACATGAACGGCGCCTACAATCCCATCAAGGACTTGTACAAGACCACTGTTTATCGCCTCGCCGCCATGCGCAACCAGACCCATGTGGAGGGCTGGTTGGGGCCGAGGGTGGGCGCCGGGGAGCGCGCGCAATCGCCGGGAGAGGTTATTCCGCAACGCATCCTCACCAAGGCGCCGAGCGCGGAGCTGCGTCCCGATCAGACCGACCAGGACAGCCTGCCGGATTATGACACGCTCGACGCCATTCTTGCAGGTCTGATTGAGGAGGATCTGAGCGTCGATGACGTGGCCGCCCGTGGCCATGGCCGGGAGATGGTCGCGAAGGTTGCGCGCCTGGTGCAGATTGCGGAGTATAAGCGTCGTCAGGCGGCGCCGGGTCCAAAAATATCCACGCGCGCCTTCCTTCGCGAACGCCGGTATCCCATCACAAACGGTTATCGCTGATGCGGCGTGGGCAAGGTTCGCCGTGTTGGTCAGGCCGCTGTCGCGTCCGCGCTTGCCTTTGGTCGGGATAAAAATATCGTCGGCGATGCCCGCGTTGCCGCCCCCACTCGACCTCACAGCCTCGGCCTCACGGCCTTGATCGTCTCTGCGCGCACCACCCGCGACCGTCAGTCACCGACCAGCATGCGCGGGGGGATGGGGTAAACGCCCGTACGGCCGATGGCACCGATAAAAAGCGTCGCCCGATCAAGCAGCGGGGCGAAGGCGGCATCGCAGACGTTCAGCCCGCCGGTGAAGGAGCCAAACGCCGGCAGGATCAGCCGACGCCCATCGGCAACAAAGCACCGTCGGCGCACCGTGCCCCGGGGCGTGGCGACTTTGGCCGCCGGATGGAGATGTCCGGCAATCTCGTGCTGCTCCGCCTCAGCCGTCGGCTCATGACGCAGCACGATATCGCCCACTTGGAGTTCATCCACGCTGGCGCGGTGCGGCTGGCCCGCATTTGCTTTCGCCGCGCAGGTGTCGGGAAATGCCGCTGTGCCGGTTTCCAAAGGGATCTCCCGCGCGGTGAGGGCATTATTCTCTCCGCTTTGCGCAGCGTCCGCCGGATCGTGGTTGCCGGCAATCCACGTCCACCGGCACGCGTACTCCAGCGTCGCCAGCATCTCACGTTCGGCTTCGCCCATACGCTCCCAGCCATCGCTATCGTGCACACTGTCGCCAAGTGACACGACGGCGTCGGGCTGCAGACGATCAATGACGCCGGCCAACCGGCGCAACGTTTCGCGGGTGTCGTACGGCGGCAGAAACTGGCCGTGCCACGCTGCGAAGGAGGAGCCTTTTTCCAGGTGCAGGTCGGCCACCAGCAGCGTCCGCTGCTCCAGCCAAAGCGCGGCGCCCGTGGTGTCCAGCAGGAAGGTCTGGCCGGCCAGGGCGATCCGGCAGGTGGGGCCGTGGCATTGGGAGCCAGCCTTCGGCAGGTTTGGTGTCCGCGATCGCGCCTGCGGTGACGGGGCTGGTGCGTGGGCCTTCAGGGCGCCGCGCAGGTGGCCGTGCCAGGCGCCGGCGAACGGGTTGGGGGTCGCGTGGCCAGACGCGTCAGCGCGCGCATTTGAAGGTGTCTCAGGTTCGGGCGGGGCCGTGGCCGTGGCCTTATTGTTGGCGCGAGCCGCCAGCCCGTCCTCCGGAACGCCCGCTGCCGCCCCGTCCTGCCGGCTTTCCGTCGGGCCGTTCGCGTCGACGTCTCGGCTTGCTGCGCGCCGACTTTGCGGGCATTGCGAGCGGGGCTGGGATCGGGGCAAGGTCATCGCCGCTGAGTGCTCCGTTCAATAGCCGGTCGGCCGCGCCCATGATGTGATCGCTGGGGCGCCCCGGCGTGAGCGGCGGTCCCATCGCCTCGGCAATCAGCTCTTCGGCGGCCTCGGCCAGCAATCCATCGCGCGCTTCGCCATAGACCGCCTCGCGACCGGCTTCGAGCATCACCGGCACAGCCATTGGGGATATCGAGGCGAGCGACATGTGGCGAATCCGCCCTTCGACGCGGGTGAGAAAGTCGCTGAGCCGGCCCAGGTCGAGCAGGCCCGTCGCCGCATCCGCCCACGCCGCCTCCAGCAGCATGTGGTCAGGCTGATGGCGGCGCAGAACGTCGAAGATGAGATCGGTCGACATGACCACCTGGCGTCCGGTCTTCTCCTGGCCCGGATGGCGCCGCTCAATGAGGCCGGAGATGACGGCGCACATGTGGAAGGTGCGCTTCATGATGCTGGATTGTGCGAGCCATTCATCGAGGTCGTCGCCCAGCATGTCGACATCGAAGATGGTTGCGAAGTCGAGCCGGCCCTGGGCGGCCATGGCGTTGAGGTCGTTCAGGCACCACACCGCGACTGCATAGTCATTGGCCACGAAGCCGAGCGGGCGGGCGCGGGCGCGCTCCAACCGGCGGGTGAGCAGCACGCCGAGTGTCTGGTGGGCAAGCCGACCCTCGAAGGGATAACAGAGAAAGTAATGTCGGTTGCCGCGGGGGAACGTCTCGACCAGGATCTCATCGGGCCCCGGCATAACGGATTTCTTCTCCTGAAGGGACAGCCACTCTCCCACCTGGTCGGGCAAACTGGGCCAGGCGGTGCTGTCCGCCAGCATACAGCGCACGCGGTCCGCCAGTGACGTTGACAGCGGGAATTTGCCTCCCTGGTAGCTCGGGATCTTGGGGTCTGCGTCGCTGGCGGGTGAGACAAAGACATCCGTTTCGCGCATGCCTTCAAAGCGCAGCACCTGCCCGGCAAAGACGAACGTGTCACCCGGCACCAGTTGGGTGGTGTACCATTCGTCGATCTCCCCCAGCACGCGTCCGCCTGCGAGTGCGCGCTGGCTGCCAGGGCCACCTGGGCTGCCAAGCGCGGCGGTGTTTGCGCGCGGCCGCCCCAGACGCACCTTCAGCATCGGGTTGTCCACGATGGTGCCAATGTTCAGCCGGTACTGCTGGGCGTGGCGCTTGTTGGCGATGCGCCAGAGCCCATCCGTTCCCTCCACCAGCCGGGCAAACCGATCGTACGCACGCAGCGCGTAACCGCCCGTTGCGACGAAATCGAGCACGCGGTCGAACTGCGCGCGTGTGAGATCGCGATAAGGCAACGCAGTGCGCACTTCGGCGAAGGCGGCATCAGCGTCGAGTGGACCCGCGCTCGCAAGGCCGAGCACGTGCTGCGCCAGCACATCCAGCGCGCCGACGCGGTTCATGACCGTGTCCTGATGGCCCGCCTTTGCGGCCTCCAGCGCGGCGCGGCATTCCAGCACCTCAAAGCGGTTGGCCGGCACCAGCAGAGCCTTGGAGGGCTCGTCCATGCGGTGGTTGGCCCGCCCGATCCGCTGTGCCAGGCGGCTGGAGCCCTTTGGCGCACCCACATGGACGACGAGATCAACGTCCCCCCAGTCAATCCCGAGGTCGAGCGTGGAGGTGCACACGACGGCGCGC
This sequence comes from uncultured Hyphomicrobiales bacterium, assembly GCA_964527285.1. Lineage (GTDB taxonomy): Bacteria > Pseudomonadota > Alphaproteobacteria > Rhizobiales > CAZGNQ01 > CAZGNQ01. The sequence goes on from CAZGNQ010000044.1 coordinate 13,863, forward strand.
AGCTTACCGGCGGCCATGGCGGCTTCCACCTTCCTGCGCTGGCCCACTTCAAGCGAGCCATGGTGCAATGCAATCGGCAGTGTATCCTCGTTGAGCTGCCACAGGGCGTGGAACAGCATCTCCGCCTGGGAGCGCGTGTTGACGAAGAGCAGCACCAGTTTGTGCGCCTTGATCGCCTCGTACACCTCCGGATAGGCATAGCGCGCAGAGTGACCCGCCCAGGGCAGTCGTTCCGCACTCTCCAGGATGCGAATGTCCGGTTCTGCGCCGCCACGCACCAACACAAGGTCACCCATCGACGTTGCAGCGGGCATAACCTCCCCTGTGTCCGGATCGAATTCTTCCCCCTTTTGTGGCACCAGATACGCGCGCAAGGCGCTCGGCTGCGCCACTGTGGCCGAAAGCCCGACAAAACGGGCGGCAGGGGCCAGCCTGCGCAGCCAGGCGAGGTCGAGGGATAACAGGTCGCCCCGCTTGGAGGTGACCAGGGCATGCAACTCATCCAGAATGACGGTTTTCACACCGCCGAACACATGCGGTGCACTGTCATGACAGAGCATCAGCGCGAGTTGCTCCGGCGTTGTGAGAAGAATATCCGGCGGGCGTTCGCGCTGGCGCTGGCGACGGGAGACAGGCGTGTCTCCTGTGCGGGCCTCGGCGGTGATCGGCAGGCCCATCTCCGCGATGGGATCAGACAGGTTGCGTGTCACATCGACGGCCAGCGCCTTGAGGGGAGAAATATAAAGCGTGTGGAGCCCACTCCCGCCCTCCACGGTGGCTGAGCCGGTTCCGCGAGGCGAGATGGCGCGCTCTGCCGTCAGGTCAACGAGGCTGGGAAGGAAGCCCGCCAAGGTTTTGCCGGCACCGGTCGGCGCGATCAGCAGTGTCGAGCGCTTGGCCTGCCAGTTCGCCACCAACGCCAACTGATGGGGCCGCGGCGCCCAGCCGCGCGATTGAAACCAGTCGACGAACGGTTGGGGCAGCGTGATTTCAGCGCCACCATGGCGCGGGGCCAGTGTGGTGAATGCGTGCGCCGTTAATGAGTGCCTCGCCGCATTGGATTGCTGGCGTTTCATGGCACGTGTCGTCGCGGCGCGTTTCACCGCGCGCTGCGGCGTTGGCTTTGAGGCGTCGGCCATGGTGCTCCCTGTGGTCGCTTGCGATTGCGCTGCGGCTCTTGCCGCCGCCGGAGCCTGGTCGTTGTTCGCACACCGGATGCGGGCCGCCAGCACAACCCGGGGACCGATGGTGCGGCAAGTCCGTCACCCGGGCGATGAACTGCCGCCCGCACCATGACCATCACTTCTCGAAACGGGCCTGACCGTATGTTAGCGCGGTGCCGGGGCAGATTGTCGCCGCGGTGTTGCACGACGGGGTGCACGTCGCGGGGCTGCAGAGGGATGCCAGAGACATGGATAAACTGTTTGGCGGCCGGCCGCTCATTGTCATCATGAAATTGGTGGCGCTCTCGGTGGTGGTCGGCATCGTGCTCGCTGCGCTGGACCTCACGCCCCAACGTCTGCTGCTGATCCTGCAACGCGTGGCTGTGCGCATCTATGACATGGGCTTTGATGCCGTGGCCTGGGCCGGCCAGTACTTCGTGCTGGGGGCTGTGATTGTGATCCCGATCTGGCTGCTCAGCCGGTTGTTTGCTTCCGGAAAAGCCAAACGCGATGAGTGATCGTCCGTCGGCGGACGCTGCGGCCACCGCAACCGGAGGGGCGCCGGTCGATCCCGGTGCGGGCCCGGGCGCTGCCGCGCCGCAAGCGAGCCCTGGCGCGCCATCCCATCGCGCCATCCTGGCCATCGCGTTCCCCGTCATCATCGCCAACATCACCACGCCGCTCATCGGCATCGTGGACACCGCCGTCATTGGCCAACTCGGCCCGGCCTATCTGCTTGGCGCTGTGGCCGTCGGCGCGCTCATCTTCGATTTCGTCTTCTGGGTCTTCGGCTTCCTGCGCATGGGCACAACGGCGCTCACGGCCCAGGCTGATGGCGCCCGCGATGTGCGTGAGATGAAGGCCGTGCTGGTGCGCGCCGGTCTCATCAGCCTCGCCCTCGGGCTGCTGGTGATTGGCTTGCAGTCGCCCATCCGTGCGCTGGCATTCCACCTGGTGCCTGGCTCGGCGGAGATGGAAGCCAGCGCACGGGTCTACTTCGATATTCGCATTTGGTCCGCGCCGGCGGTGCTGGCGAACTACGCCATCCTCGGCTGGTTGATCGGGCGTGGGCAGGCGACAACGGCGCTGGTGCTGCAACTTGTGCTGAACCTGTCCAACATCGCGCTGAACCTGGTGTTGGTCCTGGGCCTCGGCATGGGCATCGCTGGCGTCGCGCTCGGCAGCGTGGCGGCGGAGGTGATCGCCGTGGTGGTGGGGCTCGGTATCGTGGGCCGGGCGTTCGGCTGGCATCGGGCGTTGGCGGACCTGCCGCTCGCCCAGATCCTCGATGCCGCCCAGGTGGTCAAGACGCTCGCCCTCAACGGCAACATCATGATCCGCACGATCTGCATGGAGCTGGCGTTTGCGTTTTTCACCATTCAGGGGGCTGCGTCGGGAGACACGATCCTGGCGGCGAACGCCATCGGCATGCATTTCGTGGTGCTGGTCGCCTACCTGGTGGATGGGTTTGCATTTGCGACGGAGCGCTTTGTCGGCCAGGCCGTCGGCGCGCGCGACCGGGACGCGCTGGTCCTCGGGCTGCAGCGCACCAGCGTCTGGGCGCTTGGCGTGGGGCTCCTGCTGGCGTTGCTGGGTGTGGCGCTCGGCGGCGTCTTCATCGCCATGATGACGGTGAACGAGGGCGTGCGGGCGACGGCCGCAGCCTACTGGTGGTGGGCTGCCCTGGCGCCACTCATCGGAGTGGCAAGCTATCAGCTCGACGGCGCGTTCATCGGGGCGGCGCGTGGTCGGGACATGCGCAACATGATGGCGGTGTCGCTGCTGGTTTATCTGGCGTTCTGGTTTGCGTTGTCGTCCACGCTCGCAGTGGATTGGCCGCCGGAAGCCCGCAACCACCTCCTGTGGTCGGCCATCTGGGTGTTCCTGCTCGCTCGCGGTGTCACCCTGGCGGTGCGTCTGCCGGCGCTGTTTGCCGAGGTGCCGATCCGCGAACAGGTTGGGAGCCCGCAACGGTGAGTGCGTCTGGCGCTCAATCCACGAAATCGCACAGATACTGTAGCGGGCCGCGCCTGCCTTAACGTTTAGGCCACGGCGCTACACCAGTATGCATTCCGGGCTTGAGGTTCGGTCTGCGTGCACGTTCCGCACCGTGACCGGGGCGGGGCGTCGCGACGGATGTGAAGCCGAAACAAGGCTGCTCGACACGCAACCGGAAAATTGGCGGACGTTATGTGGATACTTCTCATTCCGCTCATCATTGCTGAGGCGCTCTTTTGGGCGTTCCTGGCATTCGCCGGCTGGCGTGTGTTCGGGGCTGTCCGACAGGGTCGGCTGATGGCAGCAGGCCTTTGGGCCAGCGCCCTCACCATCCCATTCGCACTTTACGGGTATCAACATCTTGAAGCTGATCGCGCCGAGGCTGCGCGCGCTGCGCAAGTGGCGCGTTTTGAGCGTCAGGGACCGCCCGATCCGCTGCCCCGCGTTCTTGAGGTGTATGGCGGGCTGTCAACGCCTTCATTGCTCATGCTGCTGGATGTTGCCGAAATCGATGAGATCGCACTCTATGGGCGAGGGCCTCGCCGCGGAGAAATGTCCGGGCGCTTTGTCTCCTTGGCCGACGATTGTCGCGGCGTCGGAGCGGCACTGTTTGATGAGTGGCTGAGGCGTGGCAGGTCGCGCTATGCTAAAAAGGAGGAAAAGGCGTGCCTCCAGTGGCGCACCGGCAAGATCAGCGCTGCAGAGCGCCCAAGCGCGGCGATCGAGTTCCGCATGGATGCGGCTACCACGCTCAGAATGCCCTCGCGCGTCTATAGTGGCGGCAACCTGGAGTTGCGCGTGCGCGATGCAAACGGCAGTGTGCTTCTGGATTATTGGGAACGCCCTTACATTCAGCGCCCTGCAAGCCCGAGCCCTTGGGGGTATGCGTTCCAATCCAACACGGACTGGCG
>CAZGNQ010000045.1:0-17680 GCA_964527285.1 uncultured Hyphomicrobiales bacterium
GTGGGTTGGCCGCGGCCGTCCACGGTCAGGCGCTCCACTTTGGCTTCGGCAACCTTGAGCAGGGCATCGCAATGGCCTCGCAGCGCCTCGCCGCGCTCGTAAAGTGCGATGGACTGCTCCAGTCCCACGTCACCGCGCTCAAGGCGGGAAACGATCTGCTCAAGCTCCTGCAGCGCCTGCTCGAACGACATGTCCGCCAGGGCGCCATTGCCGTCTTGCGGAGAGTGCTGCTGCGCGCGGGCCGTGCGTGACATGGGCGGGTCCTGTGGTCGGGGCCCTGGCGGGCCGGGGTCGGTTCGGCGTGGCGTGCGGCAGTGTTCGCCGTGGGGCGTCATGATGGCCGCGCGATGACCAGCCTGGGCCGACTCGTGTGGTGGCATTGCGGCAGGCGAAGCAACGGGTGGGCGCCCGGTTTCCACAAAATGCGGCGCGCAATGGTGGCTGGCGCTCGCTACATCCAGGCGAACGCCGCAAAAACGAGCGGCGGTGCTTGCCAGTTTGCGGGATCAGACCTGCCCGCTTCAGCCCATGCAACTCAAGCCGTTGACAGCTCGCCCACATGGATCGCGACGGATCGGGCGAGCGCGTTGAGATTGTATCCGCCTTCCATCATCGACACGATGCGCCCGCCGCACAACTCATCAGCCACTTCCATCAATTGCAGCGTCACCCAGGCGAAATCGGCCTCGGTCAGCTCAAGTCCCGCCAGCGGATCGTCGCGGTGGGCATCGAAGCCAGCGGAAATCAGGATCAGGTCGGGATTGAACGCCCGCAGGCTCGGCAGAATACGGTCCTCATAGGCGGCGTGGAATTGACCGCTGCCGTCGCCTGCCGCCAGTGCGGCATTGACGATGTTGCCCACCCCGGTTTCGCTGGGCGCACCACTGCCGGGAAACAGTGGCATCTGATGGCTGGAGGCGAACATCACCTTCGGATCGTCGTAGAACACATCCTGCGTGCCGTTGCCGTGATGGACGTCGAAATCGACGATGGCGACCCGGTCCAGTCCATGCTGTTTTAGCGCATGGCGCGCGGCGATGGCGATGGAGTTGAACAAACAGAACCCCATGGGGGTGTGTTTTTCCGCGTGGTGACCCGGCGGGCGCACCGCGCAGAATGCATTGGTGGCCATGCCTGAAAGCACCACGACGACCGCGCGCGTGACGGCACCCACCGCGTGCATCGCCGCGCGATAACTGCCGGGGGACATGTGCGTGTCGGCATCGAGCGTCCTGTGACCCTCGCGCGGCTGGGCGGCAGTGACGTGCGCCACGTGCATGGGATCGTGCACCAGATAGAGCGCATCGGGCGACGCTTCCTCAGCCTTTTCGCGCAGGAGCTCACCGAATGAGGTTGGCGACAGTGCCGCCTGCACCACCTGGATGCGATCCGGACACTCTGGGTGTCCCAGTCCCGGATCGTGGTGAACAAATGCGTCACTGGTGATGAGAAGCGTGGTCATGGCGCCCTTTCGCTGGAGCGTCGCATGCGTGTCGGCACGCGCCCGCGTAGACGTCCACGATAACAGCGTTGCGCGCGGCTTCAACGATCAGACAGGAAAACCCTGCGCTTCCAGGTCGGCTTTTTCGTCCCTGAGGTTGGTTTGGTGCTGCGCGATACGGTTGGCGCCGCGCTGGCGCGTGGTGGGCTGACGCTGCGTCGCCGCTGCTGCTGGCGCTCTTCACGGTCGGCGCGCGTTGCGTCGCGCACCGCTGCCGTGCGGCGCGTTTTCGCTGGCGCTCTGTCGCCCATGACCAGCGCCTTGCGGACGGGCAAAGGCGGGCGTCCGTGGTCTGGCAGGGGGACAACGGTCAAAGGTAAGTTCTCGGGCTCGGCGTCGAGGCGAACGGAACTGCGGACAATTTGCGTGCGGGCACCAAGCGCCATCGGCGGCACAAAATCGCTGGAGCGCTGCCGCGTACCGGCAGGCGCGGCCGGAACGGTGCGCTCCACCTGTCGACCGACCGGGTTTGTCCTCATCGCCATTGCGACACGGCGGGGCGGATGCGCGCTCTTGCCGGGCGCGGCTTCGGGTTTGGCCGCAAGCACCGCCAGGCGGGTTGTCGGATGCCGGGTTGCGCTGGCCGCTCCGTCAACGGCCGGCGCGTGTACTGATTGGTTTGCCAGCGGTGTGGAACGTGTCTCATCGGATGCGCGACGGAGTGGCGCGCGGGCGGCCAGTTGATCTGTGCTCGGCGTTCGCTGCGCGCGAGCAATCTGAGGCCGGGCTGGCAATGGCTGCGCTGTGATCGCGTTCGGCTTCAAAATGCGCCGAACAGGTTCTGTCGCGCCGGAGCGGAAGGCCTCCAGCACGGGATTGAGCCGTTCGGGCCTTTGCGTGCGAGCGCGCGCGACATGCCGCGTTTTGGCAGCATCCGGCAGCTCGGGAGTGCTTGCCGCACGCACGCGAATGGGTGCCGGGGCGGGCCGTCCCGCTTTGGCAATGGCGGCTCGGCGTTGAATGTCTTGATCGATGCGCTCGGCTGGGCGCGCAACCAGCAGACGCTCTGCCGGCCGGGCCTCGTGCGGGAAGTAAGCCAGCAGCGCCGGGGCTGCAGCACAGCGCCAGTCGAGCCCAACGATATCCTGCGTGCCAGCCCCATAGGCTGCTGCAAACGGGTTGCGTGCAGCGTCGCTAAGCCAGATCGCGGCAGCGCTTGCGTTATGAGCTGCCATCCACTCCGACATCAGGGCGGGCAGAAAAGCCTGCCCTGGGACTGGCGCTGACTGCAAAGCGCGCCGCTGCTGCCCGCTCGCGCCAGCACAATCGAATGCATAGGGCGCGCTGGTGTGGGTGATGGCGGCGGCGGATACAGGCGACACCACGGCGGTTTGCGTACGACGCGCGAGCGCGCTCGACAGCTGCTCTTTCGAGATCTCAATGGCAGCCAGTGGCTTTGTATTTTGGCCCGTTGAAGGCGCGAACAACAGCCACGCCGGTGCTGCGCCGAGGGCGACGGCGATGACGGCAAGCGCGGTCATGAATTGGCTGGCGGGCTTCCCCGCTCGCGTACATGCAGACATGACTGCACTCAATCGCTGATTGATAAAACTTGGTCCAGCGTTCAGCTTATGAAGCGCTGGTTAATAGTCTGCTAATCTTTGCTAACTGATTTTTGGAATGATGAAGCAAATTTATACAGTTGCGACTGATTTATTAAGCAATACAATGGCTTGTTAGGTGAGTTCCCTCTGGGGTGAAAGACGGAGAAATTGCCGTTCGGGCCACGGTCAAGGTGCTTCACGTCACCCCGACCGCTGCTCGATCATCATTGCGGCGATCCTGTTTCGTGCGACGTTATACAACCCTGAGATGTTACGCCGTGACGCCTTTCAGCGAGACAGGAGGGATCGACGTTGGCGGCACAAAGAAGTCTGGAATCAGGTCGAGGCTGGGGTCGATCCTGTACTGGTCGAAATCGCGCTGACCTTCCTCCCAGAGCAGCGTGTCATCGATGCAGAACTGTCCGGTGAACGCGTTCGAGGGCTTGGTGAGGATCGCGTGGGCCGCGTCCGCCATGATCTCCGGCTTTCGGCATGCGCGCATCATCTTGTCGCTCCCCACCACGTTCGCGATCGCTGCGGTGGCAATCGTTGTGCGTGGCCAGAGGGCATTGACGGCAATGCCGTGGCGCTTGAACTCCCCCGCCATGCCAAGGACGCACAAGCTCATGCCGAATTTCGCGATCGAATAGGCCGTGTGCGGCGCAAACCACTCCGTGCGCATGTCAAGTGGGGGAGAGAGCATCAGCACGTGCGGGTTCTCCGCCTTCTTGAGGTGCGGCAGGCAGGTCTTCGTGGTGACGAATGTGCCGCGGGTGTTGATCTGCTGCATGAGATCGTAGCGCTTCATCTCCGTCTGCTCGACCGGCGTGAGGGAGATGGCACTGGCGTTGTTGATGCAGATGTCGATGCCGCCGAATTTATCCACCGTTTGCGCGACCGCCGCCTCGACCTGCTCCTCTTCCCGGATGTCGCACACGACGGGCAGGGCTTTTCCTCCGGCCTGCTCGATCTCCTCAGCCGCCGTGTAGATGGTTCCCGGCAGCTTCGGGTGCGGCTCGGCCGTCTTGGCCGCGATGGTCACGTTGGCGCCGTCACGCGCGCACTTGAGCGCAATGGCCAGCCCAATGCCGCGGCTGCCGCCGGTGATGAAAACGGTTTTCCCCGCAAGGGAAGCAGTGTCGGTCATGGTGAGGATCCTTTGGGCGTGTTCGGCAATTGATCGGCCCCGCGGCGAGGTCGCGCGGTCAGGGCGGCAGGGTCATCGATGTGGGGTCATGCGGAGCGGACCATGTACTGGGGAAGCATGCGCGAGGGCCGTGCGTTCAGGGCAAGCCGCGATCAGGCGGCGCCGGAGAGAAAAGCCATGAATGCCGCCTTGGCGTCCGGCGATGCCAACCGGCGGGTGAACTCTGCCGCTTCGCGCCGCACAACCTGTTCCAGAACCTGGGGGTCAGGCCTCATCATCGCGCGTGACTTCATCATGGCATCGCGCGGAACGTTGGCGAGGGCCTGCGCGGCGGAGAGCGCGGTCTGCTGGAGTTGATCCGGCGCGACGACGTCGTTGACGAGGCCCACCTGATGGGCCCGCTCGGCCGTGATGCGGGCGCCGAGAACGAGGAGTTCAAACGCCACCTGATGGCCGATGCGCTGTGGCATGAGCACGCTCGACCCGGCTTCCGGCGTGATCCCGAGCCGGGCGAACGGGGTGGAGAACTGGCTCTGCGGCGTTGCGAACGCGAGATCGCAGTGGAGCAAAAGTGTTGTTCCGATGCCAACGCCTGGCCCGTCGACCGCTGCGATCAGCGGTTTTTTCGCATGGACCAAGGCAAGCAGGAAATCGAGAACGGGCGCGGCCACATTGGCGAGATCGATGTCGTCTGCGCCTGTGTCACTTGTACCGGCCACAAGCTCGGCTGCAGCCAGACCCATGGAAATGAAATCATTGATGTCATTACCAGCACAGAAGATGCCGGGCTGACCGAAGATCACGGTCGCTGCCAGATCGTCCTGCGCGTCAGCCGCATGCAGCGCGGCGGTGAGCGCGCGGTACATGGACATCGAGAGCGCGTTTTTCTTCTCCGGGCGCGCGATCGTCACCGTCTGCACGGGTCCGTTTATCTCCACCCGTATGAACGGATCGGTATGGTGATCATTAGCCATGGTGCCGTGCTCCGTCTTCATTGCGTGTCCATCAACCCGCTAGGCGATCAAGCGCGGCGTCCATCACCGCGTCGCTGCCAGCCATCACGCTGCGTGCAAGGCCTCCGGCGCTGACGGCGATGTTGGCTGCATAGAAGCGGGCCAGATCAACATGGCCGCTGAGGGCTTCCAGGTCAGAGCGCGCGGCCAGTGCGGTCCGCGCCAGATGAACACCGCCGGCCGTCGTGCCGAACAGGCGGAGGTAGGGCGTGGCGCCGGAGAGGACAGCGCGCTGATTGGCTTCTGCCTGGCGTGCCATCATCCAGTCCGTCGCCTGCCGCAGGGACCACAGCGCGGCTTCGAGATCGTCCGCCATGGTGCCGAAACCGGGCGCGTTGGCGGCGCGGAGCTCGCGGATGGTGTCTGACAGTTCGCCAAGATATCCGGCGACCACCTCCCCATCGCCAAGTGGCAGCTTGCGCTGCACAAGGTCGATGGCCTGGATGCCATTCGTCCCTTCGTAGATTGGGTAAATGCGGGCATCGCGCAGGATTTGCGCGGCGCCGGTATCCTCAATGAAGCCCATGCCACCGTGCACCTGGATGCCCATCGAGGCGACCTCGACACCGATGTCGGTTGAGAAGGCCTTGGCGATGGGCGTCAGCAGTGCAGCGCGCGCAGCACTGTTGGTGCGGGCGCGCGGATCGCTGGCGCGTTCGGAAAGGTCGATGGCGGCGGCGCACTCCATGCAGATCAGGCGGGCAGCGTTGGTCAGGGCGCGCATGGTGAGCAGCGTGCGGCGGATATCGGGGTGCTCGACGATGGGGGCCATCTCGCCAGTCGGCGTGGCCTCGGCCCGGCCTTGCTTGCGGTCGGTGGCGTAGGCGATGGCGCGTTGGGTCGCCCTATCGGCTGCGGCCACGCCCTGCACGCCCACGGCCAACCGCGCGGCGTTCATCATGATGAACATGATGGCAAGGCCCTTGTTCTCTTCCCCGATGAGGTAGCCCACTGCGCCGTCGTTCTCGCCATAGGCCATCACGCACGTTGGGCTGGCGTGCAGGCCGAGCTTGTGCTCCAGGCTGACGCACGTCACATCGTTGCGCACCGTTGGAGCGCCCGCGTCGTCGACCAGATACTTCGGGACCAGAAACAATGAGATGCCGCGCGTGCCAGCTGGCGCATCTGGCAGGCGTGCGAGCACGAGATGGAGGATGTTTGGCGTCAGCTCATGCTCGCCGTAGGTGATGTAGATCTTCGTGCCAAAGATCCTGTAGGTGCCATCCCCCTGGCGCTCGGCCCGAGTGCGCAGAGCATTGAGATCAGAGCCCGCCTGCGGCTCCGTCAGGTTCATTGTGCCCATCCATTCGCCGGACACGAGCTTGGGCAGGTAGGTGGCCTTGAGCGTGTCGCTGGCGCCGGCTGCGATGGCGTCCACCGCCCCTTGGGAGAGCAACGGCCCGACACCGAAAGACGGGTTGGACGCATTCCAAATCTCGCCCACGGCCATGGCGATCGGCTTTGGCAGATGCTGCCCGCCGAACGCCGTGGGACCCGGCAGAGCGGCCCAGCCACCATCGCACCAGCGGGCATATGCATCCGCCCAACCGTCGGGCAATTGCACTTTCCCATCAATCAGGTGGGCGCCCTGGCGATCACCCGGCGCATTCAGCGGCTCCAGTTCCTCGCTTGCAAAACGCCCGGCCTCTTCTATTACCGCCCGAGCCAGATCCGCGTCGATGCCCTCGGCAACGCCGCTGGCGATCATCGCGTCCAAACCGGCTGCAGAGCGCAGCGCCATCATCATGTCTTCGATTGGGGCGTGATAGGTCATCGGCTTTTTCCTCCTTGCGGTGGTATCGCTCCTGGCGGGCGGTCCACGCGTCGTTCGGGCGTACGATGTGCGGGCATCTGGACGTAGGTTGACGTGCACGTCAACCACCCTGCGCTGAAAGGAAAGCACGGCCGTTGATAGACAAGGAAAACAATTCAACGGGAGCGGCTGGTCTGGCTGTGCTGGACGCCGCGGTTGGCCGCTTGCGGGCGGGCGATGTGGTTGGGCTGCCGACCGAGACGGTCTACGGGCTGGCCGCCGACGCGACGAACGCCGATGCGGTGGCGCGCATCTACGCCGTGAAAGGGCGACCCGCGTTCAATCCTCTGATCGTCCATGTGCTCGACGCCGCAGCGGCACGCCGGTTGGTGCATGCCACGCCCCTGTTCGATGCCTTGGCCGGAGCATTCTGGCCTGGCCCGCTGACGCTGGTGGCGCGCCTGCGCGGTGACACTGGGATTGTGCCGGGCGTGACGGCGGGGCTAGAGACCATTGCGGTCCGCGTGCCGGCGCATCCTGTGGCACAGGGTGTGCTCGCTGCTGTTGGCCGGCCGCTCGCGGCACCCAGCGCCAATCGGTCCGGCCGGATCAGTCCAACGACGGCCGCCCATGTCCGCGCTGAGTTCGGTGAAACGGACGTCATGGTGCTTGAAGGGGGCGCGGCAACGGTCGGCTTGGAATCTACAATTGTCGATGTGACGGGCGCGCGCCCGCGTATCCTGCGCCCAGGCGCCATCACGGACCAGATGATTGCGCGCGCTGTGGATGGTCCGCAGTCCGGGTCGTTGCCCGAACCTTCGCCAAAGCCTCCCCACGAGCCGTCCCCAGCGACGACCCAAGAGACGACCCAAGAGCCGTTGCACACGGGTGCTTCTGTCACGGCCCCTGGCCAACTCGCCAGCCACTACGCGCCGCGTGCTGCCGTCCGCCTGAACGCCACGGAGTGGCGGCCGGGCGAGGCGTTCCTTGCGTTCGGTCGCGTTTCGCCTGTCCCGTCGGGCGCAATGTCAGCGCAAACATCAGTCTCAGGTCCGGTGACGGTTGAGCGCGGCGGTACCGCGCACCCTGCGGGCATCGGTCCGGTGGTGCAGCTGAGCGCAAAGGGTGACTTGCACGAAGCCGCCGCCAACCTGTTCAACAGCCTGCGGATGCTCGACGCCACCGGTGCGGCCGTGATTGCTGTCGCGCCCATCCCGAATGAAGGCATCGGCGTTGCCATAAACGACCGCTTGCGCCGCGCGGCAGCCCCGCGCCCCCAAAGCACGCCGTGAACGCAGCACGAGCCTGCCATCAACCTTCGGAGAGCCCAGCATGAACGATCAGGTCTTCGGCACCGGCCTGTCCACCCAGCCACTGCGCGTGCCGGACGCCGATGACATCGCGGCGCTCGTGGCGATCGTCGGCGCCGCCCACGCGGTCACGGACGATGCCGACATGGCCGCGTATATGACCGAATGGCGCGACCGTTATCGTGGCTCATCCCCCCTGGTGCTGCGGCCGGGATCCACCGCCGAAGTGGCGGCCATCGTGCGTGAGGCTGCCGCGCGGCGCATCGCCATTGTGCCCCAGGGCGGGAACACCGGGCTCGTTGGCGGCCAGATCCCATGGGCGGGCCGTGGCGAGGTGGTCATCGCTCTGGGCCGGCTGAATGCCATCCGCGACGTCGACCCGGTGGGCAACACCATCACCGTCGAGGCCGGGGCGACGCTCGCCCAGATCCAGGAGGCCGCCGACGGAGCGGGGCGCCTGTTCCCGTTGAGCCTCGCCTCTGAAGGCACGTGCCAGATCGGTGGCAATCTCGCCACCAACGCTGGTGGCATTAATGTGCTCGCGTACGGCAACACGCGCGAGTTGACGCTGGGCCTGGAGGTGGTGACGGCACAGGGCGCGGTGTGGGACGGCCTCCGGCGGTTGCGCAAGGACAACACAGGCTATGACTTGCGCGATCTGTTCATCGGGTCGGAGGGCACACTCGGCATCATCACCGCCGCCGTGCTGAAGCTTCACCCGAAACCGGCAGCAAAAGCGACCGCACTTGCAGGCGTGTCCGAGCTGGCCGCTATCGCCCGGCTGTTCGACACAGCGCGACGGATGGCCGGGCCTGCGCTGACGGCGTTCGAGCTGATCCCGCGCGTCGGGGTGGAGTTCGTGCTGCGCCACGTGGACGGCACACGCGATCCGCTGGAGGCGCCGCACCCGTGGTATGCCCTGCTCGACATTTCAGGGCTGGTGGAAGGCGAGGACGTGCAGGAGCGCATGGAGGCGATCCTCGCGGCAGCCTTCGAGGCGGGCGACGTGGCGGACGCGGTTGTCGCGGGCTCGCTCAGTCAGTCGGATGAATTGTGGGCACTGCGCGAGAACCTGTCGGAAGTTCAGCGCTTTGAGGGCGGCAGCATCAAGAACGACATCTCCGTGCCGATTGCTGCGGTGGTGCCGTTCATCGAGCGGGCGAACGCTGCGGTCGCTGATCTGGTTCCGGGTGCGCGTCCCGTGCCGTTCGGCCATTTCGGTGACGGCAACATCCACTACAACATCTCGCAACCGGCCGGTGACGACAGCGCAGCCGACGATGCGCAGGCCCGTGCGGCCTTCCTGGCGCGCTGGGAAGAGGTGACCGGCAGTGTGAACGCAATTCTCGCTGAGATGGGTGGTTCGATCAGCGCCGAGCATGGCATCGGGCGGATGAAACGTGACACCTTGGCGGAGACAAAAAGCGCGGTGGAGTTGGACCTGATGCACCGCATCAAGCTGGCGCTCGACCCGCAGGGCATCCTCAATCCGGGGAAGGTGCTTTAGCGCACGCCCGCGCCTGGCAGCCTCAGCTGTAGCGGACCAACGCCAAACCGACGGGTGTCAGCCGCTGGTGGCGGGCACGGCAGCCTTCGCAGCCTCGGTTGCCGTCTTTGCCGGCGTTTTTGCAGGGGTCTTTTCAGGTGTATTGGCGTTCTGGCTCGCTGCGGCCGCGGCAGGCTTCGTCGCGGCCTTGGCAGCGCCAGCGCTGGCTGCTGCTGCCGCAGCCTGTGCAGCCGTCTTGGCTGGCGTTTTTGCTGCTGTCGCCTTTGCAACCCGTTTTGGCGAACGCGCCGGAGGCGTCGAGCCTTTGACCCGCATCGGGATCGTGATGTTGTTCGCGTACTTGGTTGCGCTGGCCGCTGCCAGAACGTCCGACACCTCGGCCGATCTGTTCTCCGCCTTCACGACCATTGCCGTGGTCTCATACTCCGGATGGCGGCATTTCACAGTCATGTCGCCGCCGCGCTGGGCCACCTTCACTTCGTTCGGCGTCGTGACAGACGCCAATTGGGCTCCGTCTCGCTCCAGCGTGCAGACTGCGCCATGCGGGTTGGTGTTGACGGCAACCGTCTGGACCGGAGCTGCGGTGAGGGAGGACATCGTGCTGCATCCAGGCAGCACCACGGTGGCGAGTGCCAGCGCGAGACCTATGGTTGGCGCCGCAACGGCGTCGCGGGAAATACATTCACAAAACATAAAGTGTCTCTTTGATCGCCTCACGTGCCCCGCGCGGAAACAGTCGGCGTGCGTGGTGGTGCGCGCCAGCACAATGTGGCCCATACAACCGCGTGTGCTGGTATGATGTGGCAGCGGCGGCACAGCGGTCGTTGTCAAGGCTCTGGGGCCGCCGATTGTCACGCATCTGACGTTGGCGCCCTTAAATGAGCGGGCCGATGGGGCCTTCGTGCAGTTGCGGCCCTTCGTTGCGCGGGTTGCTCAAGGCCTTGCTCACCGGCCGTGCGGTGAACGCCACAGCGCACGCTTCGGCTATGATCGCATTGGCCGTGTCGAGGTGTCCCTCGGCGCAATCGAGCCACGTTTCAAATGTCTCTGCCGCAAGAACCACCGGCATACGGTCGTGATAGGGCGCCATCGACGCATTGGCCGCGCATGTCAGGATGGCGGCCGTTTCCATCTCATTGCCGTCAGGGTCCATCCAGTGCTCCCAGATGCCGGCCAAGGCGAACGGTGCCTCCGGCGCGGCGGCCTCCGGTCGAAAGAGAAACGGTTGCTTGTTCCCTTTTGGCCCCGTCCATTCATAGAAGCCGTCGCACGGCACCAGGCAGCGGCGGTAACGGTAGGCTGAGCGGAAGGCAGGCTTTTCGCCGACGGTCTCGCTGCGCGCGTTGATCGTTAACGGCAGCGCCTTGAGGTCCTTGGCCCAGGATGGGATCAACCCCCATCGCACCAGCGCAAAGCTGCGCGCTGATCGGTCGGCGAGGTCTGTGCGAACGACGGGGATCGGGTCGGTCGGCGCGATGTTGTAGCGCGGCGGGAAATTCGGCTGCTCGCGATAGCCGAAGGTGTCGCGAATGGCTTGTGGTGGAGACGTGATGCAGAACCGCGAACACATGATCGATCTCCCTGGCAGGCCGTCGCAGGCGCCATCTACACGGGCGCCAGCATGACGGCTCCAAGGCTTGGTGTCAGCGCACTCGTCGTTTGCGACGGACATGTCCTACTGGTGCAGCGCGGCAAGGCGCCATTCTGCGGATGCTGGAGCCTGCCGGGTGGCCACGTGCGCTATGGCGAGGCTTTGCGGGACGCATGTCGGCGCGAAGTGCAAGAGGAAACCGGCCTGAGCGTCGCTGTTGGAACGTTCGCTGAGGTGGCCGAGGTTTTGCCCGCGCTCGCGCCGTCAGACCCGGCGCGGGCGGACCTGCCGACCCACGCCGTGATCGTTTGTTTTCGCGCCATCGCTGACAAGTCAGCCGACGCAGCGGACGCAAGCCAGTTGCCGACCGTGAGAGCCGCAAGCGACGCAGCCGACTGCCGGTGGTTTGCGCTGCGCCCACCTGAAGCGCCGGGGGAGGGCTTGCTCGGAAATCTGGCGATGACACCGGGCACGCTGGAGCTGATCCGCCGCCACGCTGGCTGACGACATTTCGACGGCACAATGGTGGCGCAATGCCAAGGCTGAAGAGCGCGATGCGCCTGGCGATGAGGTTGGCCGGCGGCTGGTTGGCGGCGCGCAACTCAGCTACCTATGGGGCGCCCAACCGTCGGTGCTGCTGCGAAAAGGAGATCGGGCATGATTGGACGATACGCCGCCCGCCGATGGCGGGCCCTGGCAATCGCCGCGCTCGCTGGTCTCCTGGCGGTTCAACCGCTGCAACCTGCTGCGGCGCAGGCCACCATCAAGAAGCCCTATGATGCTGATCTCCTGCGTCTTGCCGAGTTGCTGGGCGCGATCCATTACCTGCGCGCGTTGTGTGGCAATGATGAAGGCCAGGTCTGGCGCACCTTCATGACGGATCTGATTGACGCGGAGGGGTTCACAGCCAAACGGCGGCTGCAACTCACGCAGTCCTTCAACAAGGGCTACCGCAGTTATCAGCGCACCTACCGCTCGTGCACCAGCACGGCGCAGACGGCCATTGATCGCTTTCTGCAGGAGGGTGGCCAACTGGCGGACACCATGGCCATGTTCGGGATCGAGCCCGAAGGCGACGAGACGGCCGATGCGGCGGACAACGCGCAATAGTGCACGTCCCGCCGTTCACCGTCGCTTAGTTCAAGCCCGGTGTCTGGAGCCTGTCCGCATCCGGCGAAAACGCCAGACCGGCTCGAACTTTCCGTTTTGACGTTCATCTTTCGCCGTAAGTGATCCCATCTCACCGGGCACAGACGAGTTCTACCCGCCGCTCGCTTCAATCGCGGCGCGGGTAATGAGCACGAGGCCGAAGATCAGCAACAGGCTGCCCGCTGCTTCGTTGATGATCAGCAAGCCCGTGTCGCTGAGGCGGTGGCGCAGCCGGGAAATGAGTTTCGAGAGTCCGGCCCACCACAACAGGCTGCCGGCCATCACGCTGCCCACAAGCAGCAACGCCTGATCGTAGCTCTGCAGCCCGCCGAGTGCGGTACCAGCGCTGGCCACGAGCGCAAACATACCAAGCACCGCGCCGGGATTGGTGATCGTCAGGAAGAACGTCTGCGGGATGGTCCATCTCTGCTGTCGCAGCGCTGAGCCAATGCCAGCCGCGTCCGGATCAGCCGCTTCGTTGACATCCGTCGCATCCGCTCGCGCACTGGTGGTGATCGCGGCATCGGTTGGCTGCGGATCGTTGCCAGTGCCGTTGGCCAGAACCGGGGTCGTGAGCAGCTTGGCGCCGAAGCCAATCAGGATCAGGCCGCCAATGAACTGCAGCGGTGTCTTGTAGTCCGCAATGACGCCTGAGATCGCCTTGATGCCAGAGGCCGCCGCGAGCGCCAGGATGCCATCGGCCACCGTCGCACCGATGCCGGCGGCCAGCCCACCCCAGAAGCCACGCTCCAGCGCCCGCTGAATGCAGATGATGTTGACCGGCCCGACCGGCGCGGCCACGAGCACGCCCATGCCCAGGCCGAACAGTATCACCTTCAGGGTCTCGATCACGCTGGCCGCCCCTTCGCCAAGATGACCCGAGCCGCCGCCCTGCGCATCATGCAACCAGCCCACGTTGCATGCCGTTGCGTCCGCCGCGGCGCGCATGCACTGGCCAGTCCGGAAGCTGTGGGCGATAGCGTCAAGAAGGGTCGACCTTTCGAGTGACGTGTCGTGACGTCGAAGTCTGCGGGGTGCTGCGATCGGGGCAGGCCATCGCGCCGATCAGGAACCACCATGAGCCATGTGTTGACAAGGTTGTTCGGCCTCGCAGGCGGTTGGCCGGTGCGCGGGCGGCGTTGTCCGGTCGTCGCGCGTTTCTGGTTCATCGCGGCGCGCGCGGCCATTGGTTTTTCGTGTGGTGCGGTGCGCGCGTTGCAAACGGGCCGCAGACAATTGCCTCACGCCTTGCCTTGGCTTGGTTGTCGGGGTGTGCGGATTTGCTCGCGCCCCAATGGTCTGACCCGGTCCTTGGCCAGCGTTCCGGCGAGCGGTGTCGGCCGGATCCGCGCCAGTATCCTGGCCATTGCTTTGGTTGTGGCGGGCAACGCCTCAGGTGCGGGCTCCGACCCGGCGCGGGCCCGCGCACTGGCGCCACCAAGCGTCGATTATGCTGCTGCACCGTCAGTGGCACGCTCGAGCGGTGAAGCGGTGCTCACAGCACCGAAGCATGAACGCGCTTCCAACCTGGAGCGCCTCCGAAGCGTGTTGCCGCCGGCGGCGTTCGAGATGTTCCTGTCTATTCAGGAAGCCGTCAGCGCACGCAGCGTCGATCTGCTCGCCGAGGCGATGGAGCTGAACGAGTTGCCGCCCGACCTCGGCCTACCAAGGGTACCGTTGGCGTTTGATGCGCTGGCCGTGATTGAGCAGGCGGTCGAGACACTGCGGCCGGTCACCGCCCTCAGGGGTGGCAACTTCGGCGACGCGTTGCCGGACGAAGACGCAAGCGCGGCCCTGGAGAACACGGTGCTTGACGACTATTTCGAGCGCGTTGAACACCTGCTGGCCACCACACCGCGGCGCGAGACCAGTGTCGGCACTGTCGTTTTCGTCTGGGAGCTGGCGGCAGACGTCGCCGCTGATGATACACCCGGACGTGCTGCGAGCGATATGAGCGCGGCACACGCTCGTCCCGACCAACTCGTTATCAGTGCCAGTGGCGTCTGGCATCGACTGGTCATTCCCCCACGGCGGCGCCCCTGATTTGTTGGTCCTGCCGGTTGGTCTCTTGACGCCGACGGGACCATGCGTGTGCCCTTCCGGCAATCCGCGCTGCATAAGGAGCTGATCGAGCCATGACCGATCCAAACCAGGCGATCACCGCCTTGAGCGATCGCTCCGTCCTGCGGATCGCTGGCCCCGATGCCGAAAAACTGCTCCAGGGGCTGCTCACGTGCGATCTGGACGCACTCTCGCCGGACGCGCTGACATTCGGCGGGCTGCTGACACCTCAAGGCAAGATCATTGCGGAGTTTCTCGCCATCCGCGCCGGCGACGACGTTCTGCTCGACACACCGGCCACCACGCTGGCTGACCTGGTCAAGCGGCTGACACTTTACCGCCTGAGAGCTGACGTTCGGATTGAGCCGCTGCTGGCTGGCCATGTGCTGTGGTCGAGGACGTCTGAACCGCTGGCCGCATTCGGCGCGCCGTTGTCCGATCCGCGATGCCCGAGCGACACCGGGAGCGGTGTTGCGCCACTCGGCTGGCGCCTCATCCTGTCCGACCCGGAGGCATCTGCGCCCGATGCCTCTTCGCCGAACATGGCGGATGATCTCGTGGCCGGGTTGGCAGCCTCGGGCATACTGGAATGCGGGATCGATTATGCCAGTGCGTCGCACTTTGCGCACGATGTTGGCTGGGACCTGCGCGGCGGCGTCGATTTCCGAAAGGGATGTTATGTCGGCCAGGAAGTGGTCTCGCGCATGAAGCACAAGGCGGAGGCGCGACGGCGCCCGGTGATTGTCCATTGGGAGGGAAAAGCGGCCGCGCCAGGAACGCCGCTGTTGCACGGGGAAACAGAGCTGGGCCAGATCGGCCGGTGCGTCGAAAGTGGCGACGGCGGTGATGGGCGCATCGTTGCAGCCGCGATTGCCCGGATCGACAAGATTGCGCGCGCGCTCCGCGATGATGCAGGCGGCGGCGCAACGGCGATCACTGTCGCCGGCACGCCGGTCATGCTCACCGCACCATCCTGGGCCACGTATGCTCTCAGCGGTGCCGCTGGCAGCGACGTTGGCGCAATGGCGCACGGCGGTTGACGCATGCCATCTCGGACCAAAACCGATGCGCAACAACCGGTGCTGGCGCCATTGCCGGATGGCCACTGTCCCTGGCCGGGTAACGACGCCGCCTACCGCCACTATCACGACACGGAATGGGGTGTGCCGCAGACGGACGACAGAGCCCTTTTTGAAAAGCTGGTCCTGGAGAGCTTTCAGTCCGGATTGTCGTGGCTGACCATCCTGCGCAAACGTCAGAATTTCCGAGCGGCGTTCGCCGGGTTCGATCCGGAAGTTCTCGCGAACTGGGGAGAAAAGGACGTCTTGCGGCTGCTGGGCGACGTCGGGATCATCAGGAACCGCGCCAAGATCGAGGCAACGCTGTCGAATGCGCGGGCCTATCTCGCGTTGATGGAGCGGACATCTTTCGCCCGCCACTGCTGGGACGTCGTGGACGGGCACCCTCGGCAGAACCGGTTCGTATCGATGTCGGAGGTTCCGGCGCACACGCCGGAAAGCACCGCTCTGGCGCGGCGACTGAAGGGCGATGGCTTTCGTTTTTTTGGTCCCACCACGGCATATGCATTCATGCAGTCCATGGGGCTCGTGAATGACCATCTCATCGGCTGCCCGCGCCATGCTTCCTGTGCCGCACTGGCGGGCGATGTGCGTTCTGGCTTGGCGGCCCGTTGAGCGCTATTGCTGCGTGAGGAGATAAAATGGATGATCCCGCCATGCCATCGTCCGGCACGCAAAGTCCGGACCGGGGCGAACAGGGGCCGCAGCAAGCTGGGATATTGCTTCGTGGCAGCGGACGCGGCTGGCAGCGCATGTTGTCCGGACGCAGGCTTGATCTTTTTGATCCCTCACCTGCCGACATCGACATCCTCGATATCGCTCACGGCCTTGCCCGCGTTGCCCGTTGGAACGGCCAGACGGCTGGCCCGCACGCCATGACGGTCGCGCAACACTCCCTCCTGGTCGACGATATCCACGCCTGTCTGTACCCTGATCGCACGTCTGGCGAAGCCCTGTTCGCGCTGCTGCATGATGGGCCGGAATACGTGCTGGGCGATCTGATCAGCCCGTTCAAGGCCGCAATCGGTGAGGGGTACCGCGTTCTGGAAGAACGCCTGATGCTTGCGATTGCGCGGCGGTTCAATTTCGAGACGGCCATGACGCCGGAGTGCAAGGCGGCCATCAAATCGGCCGATCGCATCAGTGCCTACTATGAGGCGGTGCGTCTCGCAGGGTTTGCGCCGCACGAAGCGGATGCGGTTTTCGGGCGCCCGCCGGCTGTCCCGCCAGTGCTTGCCGAGACGTTGAAGGGTCTGACGCCAATGCCAACGGGTGCGGCGCAGGACGCATTCGGCCAGCGCTTTGCAGCGCTCTCAGGTGGCGGTGGCGCCTGATCCAACGCGATCCCACGGCGTTGTTATCATCGGGCAGTCATAAGAGTCATATACTGTCATACTCACAAGGTGTGGACCCAATCGACACGCCAACCAACAGCGGCCTCAGAGCTGAGAGAGCCCATGTCCGTCACGACGGCCAATGATCGACCGTTTGATCGCGCTGCGGATGCCACCGTCGCACCTGTTCACGTGTGCCCGCTGGATGACGTCGGCACCCAACTCCAGGCGACCGGTGCGCGCCATCTGATCACGCTCATCAACGCCAAGATGATGATCGATACGCCCCCCGGGCTGGAGGGGCACCGGCATTTGCGGCTGGCGATGAACGACATCGCCGAGCCGGTGGAAGGGCTGACCACGCCGGGGCAGGAGCACGTGCGCCGCCTCATCCGTTTCATTGATGATTGGTCGGGACAAAGCCCGCTGCTCATCCACTGTTGGGCAGGGATTTCCCGATCTTCCGCGGCGGCGTTGGTGGCGCTGTCCATGATGCACCCGCATGCGGAAGCGCGCTTGCTGGCCGCCCACCTCCGGCGCAAGGCGCCCTTCGCGCATCCCAACCGCATGATCATCAAGTTGGCGGACGCTGAGCTGGGCCGCGACGGGACCTTGATCGACGCTGTGGAGATGATGCCGACGGCTGAAATGGAAAGCGTTGGCCGTCCCTACACGTTGGACTGGCGGGGCT
>CAZGNQ010000046.1:0-17206 GCA_964527285.1 uncultured Hyphomicrobiales bacterium
TACCGCCGGCAGACCGCTGGCGTTGTCCGCGTCCCTGGCCACTACAGCGTGGCGCCCGGCTTTCGCACCGGCGAGGCGCTCATCCGTGCGGGCCGCCATTTTTGCAGCCTTGGGGCGTGGCGAACGTCCGCTCAACCCTTATTATCTCCCTTCTGGTCATCCTCAAGCTTCGCCTTGAGCTGCGACAGCGCGGCGAAAGGCGAATCTGGGTCGATCGGTTTGTCCTGGCGACCGCCGCGCCCACCGCCCGAATGATATCCGCCGCCGGATGCGTTCCTGTTGTCACGCGGTGGCCGGCCTCCGCCCTTCCCGCCTTTTCCACCGCGCCGATCACGGCGATCATCGCCTCGGCCGCCATCTGCGCGATTGCGATCGGGGGCCCGGTTGCGATCTGGGCGTTCCCCCGATTGTGCAGCGGCGCCGGGCCCGGCCGCGTCGCGTTGGCGCGCGCCATCCTGAGGCCCTCCGTCCCTCGCGCCGGCGCGCGCCGCATGGTCCGGGCGGCCGCGCTGTCCTGATCTGCGGCGGTCGCCCGCACCTGCGCCTGCGTCGCCCGTCCGGCGGCCGTCCCCGCCCGGCTGTCCGCGCCCGCCATCGCGACCGTGTTCGTGGCGCTGCCCCTGCCGTCCATCCTGACGGCCGTCATGGCGCCGGTCGTGTCGACCTTGCGTGCGCTGGAAACGGCGACGTGGCCGCCATATCTCCACTTCCACCATCTCGGGTCGTGCGTTCGCCTGAACCGGGCGCCCTTCGTCCGTACCAGCGTCATCCGCTGAGGGTGCATCGGACCCTTCGCCGGACGCCTCCCCTTCGCTGGACGCCTCCTGTGGCGCGGGCGCAGCTGGCGTCTGGGCCGCATCTGCGTCACCCGTCGCCCCGCCACGCTCAGGGTCCGCCGCTGCCGTACCAGCCGCGTCGGTCGCCTTGGCGGCATCATCCTTGTCGTCCGGTGTCGAGCGCAGTTGAAAGTCCATCTGGCTGGCAACGTCAGCCGTCACGCGCCGGCGCTCAAGGCGGAAGCCAAGTGCTCCCAGGACGGCAGCCATTTCCTCCGCCGAACACCCCAGAATCGAGAGCATGTCGGGCTGTAGCGTGAACCCGCCGTCACCCGTTGCGCCGCGCGGGCGGGCCTTCTTGCCAGCGGATTTGCCGGGCTTTTGCTTGGCTTTCCGGGGCGCGGCGTCGGTGGCTTGTTTTTCCTCCAGTTTCGCCTCAGTCCCGGCGGCTTCATCGCTCACCGGCGCGGCGGCGGTACCATTGCCGTCGACCGCCTGCGGCGCGTTGGCCGCCATTGGTTCCACCGCACTGGCATCACCAGCAGCCTCGATCACCTCAACGCCGGCTTCGCTTGGCGTCTCCTGAGCGGCGTCGGCCTCAACAGCGTGGTTCTCGGCCTCACGCGGCGGCTGCGCAGCCCCCGCCTCGGTGGCCGCATCACCCGCATCGGGGCCTTGTGGCGCGGCGGTCTCCGTGGGCTGCGGACCGGCAGGTTCAACTCTTTCGGCAGTCGCCGCACCGGCATCTGCCGGCTCGGCTGCGGTTTCTGGTGCAGCATTACCGGCGTTTTCGGATGGCCGCTCAGCGGCAGGAGCCATATCGGCCCGCGCTGCCTCGGCGCCGTCGGCGCCGTCGGCCTCTGTCCGAGCGTCAGGTTCAGGATTTTTCTCCGGGCGCCATGCCACCAGCGGGCGGACCATGTCCGACAAGCGCTCCAGCATATCCACCCGCACGGCGCGCGGGCCGCAGAGGTGGAAGCCGCAGTGGCGGTAGAACGCGTCGCCCTTGTTTCCCTCCACGCGGAACGACGTCAGCCCCGGGCGCGGCGGCTCCAGCGCCGCCTGGCCCTCAGACGCCTGCTTGAGCTGCCACAGCAGCAACCGCATTTCAGCGGCCGCCGGTTTCAACAGAAGCGGAAGGAAAATGTTGAACGCGCCAAAGCGCACGCCATACCGCCTGAGCTGCGCGCGCGCGCCTTGATCGAGCGCATTGATGTCGTCGGCGACGCTCTCGCGCTTGAGGATACCCAGCGCTTCAACCAACTGAAACGCTGTCCCCTTGGCAAGGCCGGCAACATCTTCGGCCTCGTGCAATTGCACCAGCGGGCGCAGGCGTGCATCGATCGTTGTGCTCAGCCAAGCCTGCAGGCGCTCAGCGACCCGGTCGCGGTCGGCGGTGTTCAGATGCTCATCGCTCAAGACGTTGACCTGGGGGCGCAGGATGTGATCGCCGGCGACCAACTGGGCGATTTCCTCCCCTTTCCAAAGCACCGCCCCCGTCGGCGTGAAGCTGAATGCGTCATCCTTGGCGGCGACGACCCGACGCACGCGCATCCCAAGCTCTGAATTCAGCACCTGGATCGCGGCACCGCGAACCGCTTTGCCGTGTACACCCTCACCACCGGCATCAGCCTGGAACCGGAAGCCCTGCAGGCGACCGACGAAATGGCTTTCCACCTGAATGGCGCCGTCATCCGCGATTTCTGCCACCAGATCTTCGCTGTCGCGCAACCTCTTCATGAGGGTCGAGGTGCGCTGATCGACAAAGCGGCTGGTGAGAGCAGCGTGCAGGGCGTCTGACAATTCGTCCTCGACGGCGCGCGTTTTTTCCTGCCAGTGGGTGGCGTTCTCCAGCCAATCCTCGCGGTGGGAGAGGAATGTCCAGGTGCGCATGTTGGCGATGCGCGTGGCGAGTGTATCGATGTCGCCGTCGGTGCGGTGGTCGCGGGCGATTTGCGCGGCGAACCAGTCTTCGGAAATCCGTTCCGACGATGAGGATAAAAAGTCGAACACCTCGGCCACGAGGTCGACGTGGCTTGCGGATGATACTTTGCGGTAGTCCGGGATCTGACAGGCATCCCAGAGCATGCGCACCGCGTCCGGCCCAAGCTCGCGCGAGCGCACTTCGTCGCGGCGCATCATCGTCTCCAGCGCCATCACATCTTCTGCAATGCGGGCACGCACGAGGCGGGGTTGACGCGGCGCTTCGCGCAGCGAATTGAGCAGCGCATCGGGAGATGAAAAGTCCAGTTGGCCGGAGCGCCACTGGAGAACCCGCACCGGCTCGAATTGATGGTTCTCAAGGCGCTGGACCAGTTCATCGTCGAACGGCTCGACGTCGCCCGTCACGCCGAATGTGCCGTCATTCAGGTGACGCCCCGCGCGTCCGCCGATCTGAGCGATCTCGGCCGGCGTGAGATTGCGGTGGTGTGCCCCGTCGAATTTGCGTGTGGCAGCGAACGCGACGTGGTCGACATCGAGATTGAGGCCCATCCCGATCGCATCGGTTGCCACGAGATAGTCCACATCGCCAGACTGGTAGAGTGCGACTTGCGCGTTGCGCGTGCGTGGGCTGAGCGCGCCGATCACGATCGCCGCGCCGCCGCGCTGGCGCCGGATCAATTCGGCGATTTCGTAGACGTCCTTGGCTGAGAACGCCACGATCGCAGAGCGCCGCGGCAGCCGCGAGATTTTCTTCTGACCGGCGTACGTCAACTTCGACAGACGCGGGCGCGAGATAAAATTCACGCCGGGCAGAACCTGCTCGATCACATCGCGCATGGTTTGCGCGCCCAGCAGCAGCGTCTCATGCGTGCCGCGGACGTTAAAAAGGCGCTGCGTGAAGATATGCCCCCGGTCCGCATCGCCGGCCAGTTGCACCTCGTCGATGGCAACGAAATCCACCTGCAGGCTCTGCGGCATCGCCTCGACGGTCGCCACCCAATAGCGGGCGTTGGCCGGCTTGATTTTTTCCTCACCGGTGATCAGCGCAACCTCACCGGGCGAGGTCCGCGCGACAACGCGCTCATAAACCTCGCGCGCAAGCAGGCGCAGCGGCAGGCCGATCATGCCTGTCTCGTGGCCAAGCATACGCTCAATGGCGAGGTGGGTTTTGCCGGTGTTGGTCGGGCCGAGCACCGCAGTCACGTTGCGCGCACGCACAGGGATGTCCGACGGCGGACCGCTGGCGCTGTCTGGCGGCGCTAAAGCCGGGGCACGGGCGTCGGGGGCGTACGGAGCGCTCAAGGGAATGGGCAACGGTCTGGCCCCCCTGCCGGCCGGCGCATCCGCGATCGGAGACGCGCCGGTGTGTGATCTGTCATCGTCGAATGCAGGCTAAGCCGAGTTCACCCGGTCAGGCCTTGTGCGCGGTTCGCAGAGCATCCACGCACGCTGGAGCAGCCTTGAGGGCTAATTCCGCCGATGGCAAGGACTGATCGGCTGTCGCAACCGTCGCGGGCCCGCTTGCTCAAGCCCAGCATGGTGTCGGGGGCACATTGTCGTGTTCTGGGCTGCACGGGCACCGGATCTTGCTGAAGCCTTGGGGCTGTGCAACGCAGTGGCCCTGCGGCGGGCGGCAGGCTCAGCCCTCACGTGACACGCAGCCACGCTGCGGCGCGCTCATGCTCGTCAATGCTCCGCGTTCACAACTCAGCGCGTGTAGGCCGCCACATCGCGCCCACGCTCACGGATGCGCAGCGACGTGTTGGTGACAACCGCCGTGCCAACCACCGTCGGGATCACCAGCTTGTGGGGGATGAACAGTCCAGCAGAGCGCGCCGGCACCAGCCAGATCTCGATGCCGTCGTTGTTCATCATGAACTGTGTCTCACGGTTCATCTTGTAGCCGCCCACCGGGCGATACTTCACGCGGCAGACATAGGCCGTGCGCGACAGGCCCCGCACCGATGATCCCTGAAATGACGCTCGACCCTTGCTGGAGAGCTTCAAATCAAACCGCTGCTTGCCGTCAAAAACCGGAATGCGGCCCTTGCAGGGGTTCACGCCCGCAACCTTGCCGCTGTTTGGAACTGTGAAGGCGAGAATGGAGCTCAGCGGATCGAGCACGCCCCGCAGGTCAGACGCCTTGACGGGGATGCGGCCGCGCGACGGCTGGTCCGGCGGCACGGATTTCACGTGGCTGGCGGACTTGAGCGGGAAGCTCATCTTCACGCTGCCCTGCTTGCTTCCGCTGGAGTAGCTCAGCCGGTACTGGCGCGGGCTGGCGGACCGGCCAACATACCCCTTCGCGCGGGTGTTGCTGCGCCACTGATAAAAGCCAAGGAGGGCGTTGATTGCCGCGCTGCCCTGCAGATCGTAGCGGTTGCCCTTGACCCGAGACGAAAAGCGAAACTGACCAGACGCGAGCGGATGCTGGATCGAGTAGTCCGCATCGACCTGGGCCGGCATGCGGCCGGCAGCGTCCGCCGACGTGGCCGCACCGAAAAGCCCGCCAGACAGGACCAGGGCGCCGAACAGGGCCGCCCCATAGCGGGCCGGACGTCCGACCGGCGCAAACTTGCGCCGCGGCGACAAGAAAGAGACAGCCATGGGCACCGGCCTTTTCGTTGAGGGTGGATCGCGTCGAGTTGCAGCTACGGCCTAATGGAGTACCTCACCGCAGCGGCTCTATCCAGCCCTTCCAGGGCGAGAATGTGATGGTCGAGACTACCGGCCACACTTTAACCAAGGGTTTACGGCTGTTTCGTCATGACACGATTTGGCGAGGCGGGCGTTTCGCGCCTTCACAAAGCCGCAACAACCTCGCCCGCGCTGCAAGCCCAAAACCCGCCGGCGCAACCTGCCCAGCATGAGTTCCCGTCAAGCGATGATTGGCCGTCCAGCAATGACTGGCCTTCCAACGCTCCAGCAGTTGCGGCCAAACGTGCTCCGGTTCTAGACACACCCCAACCTGCCTGTCTGGCCTGCCTCCCGGACTTGAATCCCGGACCTGCTTTGGGCGTTCCAACCACGGGTTGGGCCGCAGCTCACTGGAAAGCGTGCATGACCCGCACCTATCTCGACTTCGAAAAACCTGTCGCCGAACTGGAAACCAAGATTGCCGAACTGCGCTCGCTCGAAGGCGCGCAGGCCGGGGTGTCCATAGCAGAGGAACTCCAGACCCTGGAGACCAAGGCCGCCGACGCTCTGCGCGAGACGTACGAAAGTCTGACGCCCTGGCAGAAAACCCAGGTCGCGCGGCATCCCGATCGGCCGCACCTGAAACACTACCTCAGCGGTCTGGTGACGGACTTTACGCCTCTGGCGGGCGACCGGTACTTTGCCGAGGATCACGCCATTATCGGGGGGCCGGGCGTCCTCTCAGGTCGCCACGTGATGATCCTCGGCCACGAGAAGGGCTCCGACACACAAACCCGCGTGAAGCACAACTTCGGCATGGCCCGGCCAGAAGGCTACCGCAAGGCCGTGCGCCTGATGGACATGGCGGAGCGCTTTTCCCTGCCGGTTGTGGCACTGGTCGACACTGCGGGCGCTTACCCCGGCGTTGGTGCGGAGGAGCGGGGCCAGGCCGAAGCCATCGCGCGGTCCACGGACAAGTGCCTGTCGCTGGGTGTTCCCATCGTGTCCGTCGTCATCGGCGAGGGCGGATCGGGCGGCGCCGTGGCGATCGCGACGGCCAACACGGTGCTTATGCTGGCGCACACGATCTATACGGTGGCCTCTCCCGAAGCGGCGGCGTCAATCCTGTGGCGCGACAGCGCGCGCGCCATTGATGCGGCCATGAACATGAAGATCACGGCTCAGGACCTCAAGGATCGCGGCATCATTGATGATATCGTGCCTGAGCCGCTGGGCGGCGCACACCGCGATCCCGAGGCAGCCATCCGCATGACCGGAGAGGCCATCATTTCGGCGCTCGAGGCCTTTGACGGCATGTCCGCCGACGCCATCCGCGATCACCGGCACGAGAAATTCCTGGCCATCGGCCGCGATCTCGCGGCCTGACCCGACGCAGCCGCCTCTGGATAGGTGTGGTGCGCCACCCTGTTGGCCGCGCGCGTGCCGCAGTCGTCCCTCGTTGCCCCCGCTCACGAACAAGTGTTCCGGCAATCGCCGGGGATGGAAGGCGCATGCCCAAAGCGGCGCCACAGCAACGCCCGAATCATTCGAACTTTAGGTCGCGCGTTTACCGCTTGTTTATCGTGGTTAGCGAAGGGGAAATGAGGCTGCCATGCTGAACGTCGGCCTGTCGAATTCGGTCCACCAACCAAGTTGTGCTGCGTAATGGCTGTGGATTCACCAATGTTGTCCGTCCGGCGGTTCGCCCAGCCGCGAGGCTTGATGCGGGCTGCTGGCCTTGGCGCCGCGCTTGGCATAGCTGCGGTTCTTGCAGGCTGCACGCCGGAGATCCCGGCGCATCTCAAGCCCATTCCTGAGCCTGCAATCAGACTGATGGGTGAGCGCGGCATGGAGCCCGGCCAGCCCATCTTCATCCGGATCTTCAAGGCGGAATCGGAGCTTGAGGTCTGGAAGAAGCGCGACGACGGCCGCTTCTATCACTTCAAGACGTACCCGATCTGCAACTGGTCAGGGGACCTGGGGCCCAAGCTCAAGCAGGGTGACCGCCAGGCGCCGGAAGGCTTTTACGTGGTCGGCAAAGGCCAGATGAACCCCAACTCCAGTTTTCACCTGTCCTTCAATCTCGGCTACCCGAACCGGTATGACCGCGCCAACGGGCGCACCGGCCAGTTCCTCATGGTTCATGGGGACTGCAAGTCTGCCGGCTGCTATGCCATGACCGATGCCCTGGTGGAGGAGATCTACGCGCTTGCGCGAGAGGCCTTCGACGGTGGCCAGAAGCGCTTCGAGGTGCATGCGTTTCCGTTCCGCATGACCGAAGAGAACATCCAACGGCATCGGGATCACAAGTGGGCGCGGTTCTGGTCCCACATGCGGCCGGCCTACGACATCTTTAATGCCACGCGCATCCCGCCGAAGATTGCCATCTGCGAGCGGCGTTACCTGGTCAACGTGGCCTTTCTCAACGGCCGGCGTCCTGCTTCGGCATCAGCCGCGTGCCCAGCCTACCGTAAGTTGGAGCTTGACCGTTTTGATGCAGCGTCCCCGGCCGCACAGCAGACGGCGACACTGCCCCCGGTCAAATCGCCCGGTCGCAAGGTGCGCCAGTTTGCCTCTGTCATGAGCCTGAAGCCTGAGCCTCGGCGACGCCCATCATCGTGGGGCGGCGCGTTCGGCCTCACGCGGTCATCAAGCGCCACCAATCGGTCCTGGTGGGGGCTCGGCGGGGGATCGCTGCGCGGGGGCGCGGCAACGGATGCCCTGCGATCAGAAGACTGAGCAGGGCGCCCACTCGTTTTCCTGATGGTTCTGACATTTTCTCAAGCGCTTGATGCGGTGGGAAGGCAGATGTCAGAACTGCAAAACGAGACCACGCCACAACGCCGGTCGCGCACAGGTTAGCGCGTTGCGTATCCGCCCTGAGCCGTGTCAGCCTCGGCGCGCCCGCATCATCAAGCCCTTCCGTCAACGAGCAGGCAGGCCATGACAGCGCCAAGCAAGCCCGCACCGAGCACGCAATCGCGCCGCGCATCCTGGCGCCGGTCAGCGGCCATGGCGGCTGCGGCCCTTCTGCTCATCACCGTTGCTGTGCCACTCACGGCGCCCCCCTTGCTGAGGTTTGCCGCCGACTGGGCGATGATGTGGGAGCGGACCGCGCGCCTGGTGCGCTATCATGCGGGTCTTGCGCCGATCGGCGGGCCTGATGTTGCGCGACTGGATGAGCGCCTCGCGGAGGCAGGGTTGCGCCTTGGAGACCGCGTGCTCGTGCGGATCTTCAAGGAAGAGAGCGCACTGGAGCTTTGGATGCTCGGGCGCCAGGGCCGCTACCAACTGTTCGCCACCTATCCCATCTGCCGGTGGTCCGGCGCGCTCGGCCCGAAGCTGCGTGAAGGCGACAAGCAGAGCCCGGAAGGGTTCTATACGGTGTCGCGCCGGCAACTGAACCCGGCCAGCCGGTGGCATCGCTCCTTCAATCTCGGCTTTCCGAATGCCTTTGACCGCTCCCTGGGACGAACCGGCTCGTTCCTTATGGTGCACGGCGGGTGCTCTTCCGTTGGCTGCTATGCCGTGACCAATGGGCTCGTCGATGAGATCTGGCGGCTGGTGACGGCAGCGTTGCGGGGCGGCCAGAAGCGCTTCCAGGTGCATGCGTTCCCGTTCCGCATGACGGCGTCGCGCATGGCGTTGCGGCGCGGTCATCGCTGGAGCGGATTCTGGGAAACGCTTCAGCCGGGCTACGAGGCATTCGAGACGCATAACCAGGCCCTCCGGATGCAGGCATGCGGCGGGCAGTATCGGCTCGAAGGCATTGCCGAGCCCACACGGCAGACGCCGCGGGTGGTGGCTGGCTGTGGCCCCAGAGAGATTGACGCGTTGCCGCAAAGTGGACGCGCGGTGCGCCCGGCCTCGGCCTCGCGTAACGTGGAAGCGTCCGCTGGCTGAGCGAAATGTGCGGGCGACCCCGCTGATCGGGCCAGGTCCAAAGCTGCCATCGTCGACCAGTTGCGCCGCACACGCGCCATCACCCATCGGCAGGGACCGATTGCCTTGATGGTCTGGCGGTTTGCTGCCACTCAATGAACGATTGACCATGGCGAACACCGAACAATGGCCCGCGAGCATCACCATGAATTAATAAAACGTTTCACCCGACGCGCGCATTGAGCGTATTGCGTCAATTAATTTTTTGCCAACGGTGTTCCTCGATCGGGGCCGTCGTGCTAGCTTCTTATTGCATCCCGGAAGAAGGTTGTTCCGGGTCGAAAGTTAATCGACCGATCAGCAACACGACAATAAGACGATAAGGCCGATTGAATGGGGGCAATTCGGAAACAAGCGCTTCGCACCATGGCGGGGCGCTCTGGCGTGCACAATTGCGGTGTGCACCTCGCTTTTGTGAAGAGCGCGGCGGCGATTGCGCTATTGGGCTTTGCCGGCGCCTCCGCAGCCTTTGGGCAGGCGCCCACGACGCCGCGGCCTTCGGTCGCCATTGATGCAGAGCGTCTGGCCCTCCCCGTTCGCCCGCCGCACGTCGACGCCTTGCCGCTTCAGCGTGCCCTCGTGGCCCCAAGTCTTGCCATGCCGGTGCGAAAGCAAATCGCACTGTCACTGCCAGCCGTTCCGGTGCGCGCCGCTGAGCCACAGGGTCAGGCAGGCTCTCCGGCCGTCGCAACAGTGAGCGTGGCAAGCGTCCGTGTTACCGCCAACGGTCATCCGGATGCAGCGACGGCTTACCATGTTGCGGCACCGCCGTTGAACGGACCCGCTCTGCGCATTCCCACCGCCGCCCGCACGCTCGAAGACGTTGCAGGCGCGGCGCCGGTGGACCCGACCGGACGTGCCGGCTCGCCGGAAGCGACCGAGGCGGCCCGTGTTGGCCCGCCGATACCGGCGCAGGCCCAGGCTCAGGCCCAGGCTGAGGCTCAACCCCAGGCGCAGGCGGCCCTGGCGCAACCAGCCGCGCCGCCGCTTCAGCCGGCTGTGCAAGCCGAGGATGGTGCTGTGCGCAACGCTCAGCCGCTTGGGCCACAGCAAAACCAGCCACAAAGCCATCGACAAACATTGGCAGCCACCAACGCGCCGGACGCGTCCATCACGGCTGCGGCCCTGGTCCCGGCGACCGCGCCAACACGCACGCCAGATGAGGCATTCAGCCTGTCAGCACTGCCGGGCAAGGGCTTGCGCCCAAAGCCGGACCTTGCGGCCCTCGAACTGGCATCCGTGTCGCCGGTCAATGGCCTGCAAACGGGTGACAGGCCGCGCGTATCGCGGGCGGTCCGGCTGACCGAGATTGGCGACCTTGAACAAAAACTGGCGCGCAAGGGCTTTTCGCTCGGCCAACACGTCCTGGTCCGCATTTTCAAGGAGACGTCGGAATTCGAGGTCTGGCTTGAGAAGGACGGGCGCCTGGAGCTTTTCCGGAACTACCGGATTTGCCGCTGGTCAGGTGGTTTGGGTCCGAAACTGCGCGAAGGCGATCGCCAGAGCCCTGAAGGTTTCTATGCGATCGAGCGGTGGCAATTGCGTTCACACTCGCGCAACCACCGTGCCATTGACGTCGGCTTCCCGAACGCGTTGGACAGGGCGCGCGGCCTGACAGGAACCCACATTCAGATCCATGGTGGATGCGGCTCTGAAGGCTGTTTCGCCATGACGGATCTCTATATCGAAGAGATCTACGACCTCATGTTCGCCGCCTTCCGGAACGGGCAGCAGCGGGTCGGCGTTCACATCTATCCGTTCCGCATGACGACAGAGAACATGGTCCGGCACGCCAACAACAAATGGATGGCGTTCTGGCGCACACTCGTGCCCGCACATGAGTACTTTGCAGCGAACCGCTCGGTCGCCGATGTGCAAGTTTGCGGTAAAGATTATGCGTTGGGCGGCGATAAGAAGTGCGTTGCTCCGTGGCATCGCCAGCGCGCGCGCATCATCGCGTCGCGCAAACGAGCTCTTCGCGCGCCGCGGACCGCTCAGAACACGCCCAAGGTGCGCTGCAACCTGCGCCTGCCGAGCTGCCGTCGTTGGTTGGCTCTGGCCAAACGCAGAGCACAGCGGGGCCGAGTTGCTGTTGGGCGCGCGTCGTCCGGCGGACGGGCCTCACGCTCCCGGATCGCGCGGCGCTGACACGGAAACGCAACAGCGGTCGCGCGGGTCTGACAGCCTCGCGACTGCACCCACCGCGACCAGGCGCTGATCAGAACGACGCGACGTTCAAATATTCTGAGGAAACGTAGCTCCACATATTGGCAATCTCGTTGCCCATGGAGTCCAGAGCGCCGAGCATTCCAACGCTGATCAGCGCTGCGATCAAGCCATACTCGATCGCTGTCGCTCCAGTTTCATCACCAAAGAACTCAGCGATTGAACGCTGCACCGTCGCCTCGTTCTGCGCCACCATCGTCTTCACAGCACCCACCCTGATCGCCCGATCATTTCAATTTCTAAGAGGTCTAGAGCAAGTCTCTTAACAGCGCGATAAGCGGCACGTCGGCGGGCGGCATATCATATTGAGACAATCGGTTAGCGCGGACCCAGGCAATTTCCTGATTTTCTCGGGGATGCACTTCCCCATTCCATTTACGGCAGACGAAGAGTGGCATCAGCAGATGAAACTTTTCATAACCATGACTTGCAAATGCGAAGGGTGCCAGACATTTCTCCGGCACTTCGATCGACAGCTCCTCACGCAACTCGCGGATGAGGGCCTGCTCCGGCGTTTCACCGGCTTCGAGCTTTCCACCGGGAAACTCCCATAAGCCGGCCATGCTGCGGCCCTGCGGGCGTTGTGCAATGAGGACGCGGTTGTCCTCATCGATGAGGGCGCACGCAACGACGAGCAGGAGGGTCATCACAGGTCCTTTCGCGCCGATGCGTGAGAGACGGATGTGCAAGCCCGTCCACCACGGCGAGGCCGACCGCTTTCACAGGGCGCACGTTCAGGGCCGATGGAGGCGCTCGTGTTCCGGTTCTGACGTTTGGTCCCCAGCCGCTGCCAATCTCGAAACCAAACGTCAGATGCAAAAGCGACACTAGCTCCGATAATCGGCGTTGATGTCGATGTAGGTGGTGGTCAGGTCGCATCCCCACGCGGTGAAGCCGCCGTCGCCCATGCCCAGATCAACGCCGAACACAACCCGTTCACCCCGCATGTGCTCCGCCAGCGGCGCCTCGTCATAGTCGGCGACCCTGGCCCCATCGCGGGTGACCGCGATCCCGCCGATGCTGATCGCCAGCCGATCCCGGTCCGCGGGCTCGCCGGCTTTACCGACCGCCATCACGATACGGCCCCAGTTCGGATCGCCGCCGGCCACGGCCGTTTTCACCAACGGCGAGTTCGCGATCGCGAGCGCGATGCGCTTGGCACTGGCATCGTCCACCGCGCCTGTCACCCGCACCTCAATGAGTTTGGAGATGCCCTCTCCGTCGGTGATGATCGCTTGTGCAAGGTCATGGAACAGGGCCTGAAGCGCGTGCTCGAACGCCGCCCGCGCGCCAGACGTGAGGTCCTGCAAAGGCGGCGCACCGGCCGCTCCGGTTGCAAACACGAGCAGTGTGTCGCTGGTGGAGGTGTCGCTGTCCACCGTGATGGCATTGAACGTCGTCTCGCAGTGCGCCCGGGTGAGGGCCGCGAGGGTGTCGGCGGGCACCGTGGCGTCAGTGAAAACGAATGCCAACATCGTTGCCATGTCGGGCGCGATCATGCCCGAGCCCTTGGCGATGCCATTCAGCGTGACGATTGTGCCGTCGAGATCGACGCGGCGCGTGGCCAGTTTCGCAAAGGTGTCTGTGGTCATGATCGCCGCGGCGGCGTCCAGCCATGCCGAGGCTGCGGTCGTCTCATCGTCAGCGCCTGGACCGACCAACGGTGCGGCGCTGGATGTGAGCTTGGCGTGCAGATCGGGCAGCGCATCGCGAAAGGGCGCAGACGCCAAAGGCTCAGCGATCACGCCGGTTGAGGCGACGAGCACGTGCGCCCGCGAGCACCCGACCAGCTCTGCTGCGATCGCCACCGTGTCATTGACGGTTGTGTCGCCCTGCGTGCCGGTGAAGGCGTTCGCATTGCCGGCGTTCACCACCAATGCACGCCCCTGAACATCACGCTCCTGGACCGTCGGCGCCCGTTCGTCGCCACTGGCGTCGCCCGCTGCCCCGTTGCTGGCCAACTCAGGGCTGCCGCCCAGCACACGTCGGCACCACGCCACGGGCGCGGATGCAGTGCGCGACTGCGTGAGGCAGCCAGCCACCGTTGTTCCCGGATCACACACGGCCAGCATCAGGTTGAGCCGACCGGCATACCCTGCCGCGCTCTCACATGCCCCGATGCGCACGCCGGCCACTGCGGGCAGGCGCGGCAACGATGCGGGCGCAAACGGTGAGACCTTCGTGATCCGGGCCATGGCCGCGCCTTACTCCAGCCCGCTGCCGCGGGCCGCTTCCTGGATGTCCTGCTCGAGTTGCTTGTCGGCAAACACGATCTGTGAGCGCTCGCGCAGTTCGCTGAGCACTTCCTCGGCTTTCGCCTCAAGCAGGCTGGCATAAATGCGGTCGCGCATCAGCTCGTACGGCGGCGGCTGGCGCTCGCGCCGGTCCTCAACCAGGATCACGTGCCAGCCGAATTGCGTCTGCACGGGCTCTGAGACCTCGCCCTTCTGCAGAGCGAAAGCGGCCTCCTCGAACGGCAGGACCATCTGTCCCTTGCCGAAATAGCCAAGGTCGCCGCCCTGCGGCCCGCTCGGCCCGATGGAAAGCTCACGCGCCAGATCGGCAAACGCATCGCCGCGGTTCAAACGTTCGACCGCATCGCGCGCTTCTGCCTCGGTCTCCAGCAGAATATGGCGCGCGCGAACCTCCTCGCCGTCCGTCTGCGAGGCGATCTCCTGTTCATAAATTTTGCGCGCATCCTCGGGCTTCACCACATCGGTGACGGTCCGCTCGAAATAGGCATCGCGCAGCGCCCGCTTGCGGTAGTATTCGACGCGATCGGCAAACCGCTCATCGGAAGCGAGTTTTTCCTTATCGGCCTGCGACGCCAGAAGCATGTTGTTGATGAGGTACTCGACCACCACCCGCCGGCGCTCGTCCTCAGGCACGGACGCCAACTGGGGGCCGATGTCCGTCTCGGCGAGCTTGACGTCATCCGTTGTGATCACGATGCCATTGACGCGCAACAACTCCTCCGCGTTGGCGCGTGCGCCCAGCGGCTGCGCCAGCATGAGGATCGTCACGGCACCAATCGCGATTGATGAAAAATGCGTTCTGCAGGCGCCCCACGCGGTTCTAAGCAGGCACACCATCGGCGTTCTCCTAGGTTGTGGCGATGCGCACGTCGCGCCCGCTCGTCGCGCAACTTTTTGACTGTGAATCGCGACCGTTCGGTGGCTTGGCAACCGGCCGGCCTCGGGCGGACGGCGAACCGTCCGGCAGACACACCGGCAAGCGCCTTGCAGCCTGGCATTGCGCGGTTGTCGTTAAGCCTGTGGCGCAGAGCGCGGCAAGGGCCTGCTTGCGGCCTGTGCTCAACTCACCGTCATTCGCGCCGACTGGGCGGTCACCAGCCGCCAAACGGGCGCGCAATATGCGCGCGGTGCTGGTGCCCAGGCCCCTCGCGCACCATGTTGGGGCGAGCGTTGGCGTGAGTGTTGGGGGGTCTTGGCCGATCAGCGGCTTGACGGGCTTCTGGCAACACCACTTAAAGGCGGGATGAATTTCAAGGATGGCGACGGAATTTGTGCTTTGCGCTCCAAAGTGCAGGCACTCCCCGGCGCGGTCCCGCAGCAGATCTCATCGGGTCTTGAATGGCGCGGTCGTGGCCTGGAAACAGCCCCCGCGCTCACCCTGATCGGACGGGACCGGGCGGTTTCGTTGGTGCCCGCGACAAAATCTTAGGAACACGGCATGCTTTCATTTCGCGCCCTTGCGAACAAGGTTTTCGGCGATCCGAACGTCAAGCGGCTGCGCCAGTTCGATCCGGTGGTGGCCCAGATCAATGCGCTCGAGCCCGAAATGGAGGCCATGAGCGACGATGATCTGCGCGGTCAAACGGCGAAATTCCGACAGGAGTTGGAGAATGGCCGCGCGCTCGACGACCTGATTGTGCCGTCCTTCGCCACGGTGCGCGAAGCTGCCAAGCGGACGCTCGGCCAGCGCCATTACGATGTGCAGCTCATCGGCGGCATGGTTCTGAATGCCGGTGGCATCTCGGAGATGAAGACTGGTGAAGGCAAGACGCTGGTGGCAACCCTGCCGGTCTACCTCAATGCGCTGCCCGGGCGCGGTGTGCACGTTGTCACCGTCAACGATTATCTGGCCACCCGCGACGCGGAATGGATGGGCCAGATCTACCGCTTCCTGGGGCTCGAGGTCGGCTGCATCGTCAACGACATGGACCACGACGCGCGCCTGAAAGCCTATGCGTCGGACGTCACCTACGCGACCAACAACGAATTGGGCTTCGATTATCTGCGCGACAACATGGCGATGAGCGTGGAGGAGATGGTCCAGTTCGGCGGGCGTTCGCCAGACAAGATCGGCCACGCTTACGCGATCGTGGACGAGGTGGACTCCATTCTCATCGACGAGGCCCGCACGCCGCTGATCATCTCAGGCCCGGTTGAGGATCGATCGGAGCTGTACACGGCCATCGATCACGTCATCCCGAAGTTGGAGCCGGAAGACTACGAGGTCGATGAGAAGACCAAGCAGGTGGCGTTGACAGAACGTGGCAACGAGACGGTCGAAGTGATGCTGCGGGAAGCCGAGGTCATCAAGGACTCTTCGCTCTATGACGTGGAGAACGTCAGCATCGTCCACCACATCAACCAGGCGCTCAAGGCACACACGCTGTTCAAGAAGGACCGGGACTACATCGTCCGGCGCAACGAAGTCGTTATCATCGACGAGTTCACGGGTCGCATGATGCCCGGACGTCGCTATTCCGACGGCCTGCACCAGGCGCTTGAGGCCAAGGAGAGCGTGGCAATCCAGCCGGAGAACCAGACGCTCGCCTCCATCACCTTCCAGAACTACTTCCGCCTTTATGACAAGCTGGGTGGCATGACCGGCACAGCCGCCACCGAAGCGGAAGAGTTCCTCAACATCTACGGCCTGCAGGTCTACGAAATCCCGACCAACCGGCCGATTTCGCGGATCGACGATGATGACGAAGTGTATCGGACCCAGGATGAAAAGTTCCGGGCCATCATCGCCCTGATTGCAGACTGCCATCGCCGCGGACAGCCGATCCTGGTCGGCACCACATCCATCGCAAAATCGGAGATCCTGTCAGAGCACCTGAAGGACCGCGCCTACCTCGAGGAAACCGCCAAGCGGATCGAAGGCTATGCCGCCGAGATTAAGGAGGGCACCGAGGACGCCTACCGCGAATTCCTCCAAGAGACGGCTGCGTTCCTGCACGACCTGGTCGCCAAGAGCCGCAAGGGCAAGAACGCTGCGCCGATCCCCCATCAGGTGCTCAACGCCCGCTACCATGAGCAGGAAGCCAAGATCATCGCGCAGGCCGGTGTGCCAGGTGCTGTCACCATCGCAACCAACATGGCCGGCCGCGGCACGGACATCCAGCTTGGCGGCAATCTCGACATGATGCTCACCACCTGGGCGGAGGAGCAGGCTGAAGCCGGCCGTTCCGTCACTGACGCGGAGATGGAGGAAAAACGCACCGCGTTCGAGGCCGAGATCCAGGAAAAGAAAAACCGGGCGCTGGAGGCTGGCGGACTTTATGTCGTCGGCACCGAACGCCACGAGAGCCGGCGGATCGACAACCAGTTGCGCGGTCGCGCCGGCCGTCAGGGCGACCCGGGACACTCGAAGTTCTTCCTGTCGCTGGAAGACGACCTGATGCGGATTTTCGGATCGGATCGCATGGA
>CAZGNQ010000047.1:0-16398 GCA_964527285.1 uncultured Hyphomicrobiales bacterium
ATCGGGTTGAGCGGGGAGGGGTGGGCATTGGTGATGTCAGTCGACTGAAACGGTTGCATCGCCATAGCTTGTTTGTTCTCCAAGCCTCTGCCTAAGCCGGCGAATGGTCACTTCGAACCCGCTGACCAGGTTCCGCAGGATCGTGCGCTGAGTGCCGGACCGCTTCTTCTGTTTCTAGTTTTCGATCTCTTTCTATCGGTGGTTCATTGCCAGTTCAGGCGTGAGTTAATCAAACGTTTCCAGCTATACATGTCATCACGTGCACTGTACGGCAAAGTCAGAGTGTGGCGACCTTGAACAAGAAAAATTTATCTTACATTGTTCAAGAAGCGTTTATTGCAGCGATGAATGGTTATCGTCTGCGCAAGTTTGGAGTGACGCATGCAACTCGTCGAACGTGAAGGTGTCGGACGGATCGTCCGGACATTTCTGCGCCCTAAGT
The DNA here is from genome assembly GCA_964527285.1 of uncultured Hyphomicrobiales bacterium. GTDB lineage: Bacteria > Pseudomonadota > Alphaproteobacteria > Rhizobiales > CAZGNQ01 > CAZGNQ01. The sequence goes on from CAZGNQ010000047.1 coordinate 443, forward strand.
TGACGTGGCGCGCCCGCAGCAGGTTGACCATTCTGGTTGGATGCTCGGCTTGGTTGGCCACTGGATTGACCGCGGCTTCAGCTTCAAGTGCGGCGAGCGGCATCGTCGCGGATAGACTTGTGCCTACGTTGACCGCCGCCGCTCCGGAGCACGCTCGGGCCTCTTCGCGCTGGGCCGTCATCGCACGGACAGAAGCTCTGCGCGATGATCGCGATGTTGTGCGTATCGACTCCGACGACCGGTTCACAGCGATCCGATTGCAGGCGCTCGATGGGCGCGTACGCTTGCGCGAAGTCACGGTGGAATATCGCAACGGCAAAAGAGAGACGTGGGAGCCGCGCGATGAGCTGCTGCGCGACGGTGATCGACCGATCGTCTTCAGTCTGCCGGAGCCTGGGCGATTGAAGCAGGTTTATTTGTCGTATCGCTCGCTGAACGGGCGGACGAATGTAGAACTGAGCGGTCAGGTCCGTGAAGGTCGGCGCACGGTACGACGCGAGCGCAAGCGGGGTGTGCTGATCGCGCGTGCTGAGGCAAAGGGCGCCGACGATGATGTGATCCGCGTGGAGGATGGGCGGCGCTACGCTGCAATCGGAGTGCGCGCTGTCGATCGAGGTGTCTTTCTTGAGGAGGTGCGGTTCGTATTCCGTAACGGGAAGGAAGAGACTGTCAGGCCAGAGACGCGCATTCGTGCCAGAGACGACGGCTGGGTGCACTTTCTCCGCCGGCCTCGCCGGATCGAACTGATCTACTTGTCCTACAAATCGTTCGGGCGCACCTCTAACGTTGAGATCTACGGCTCCATCGCGCGCTGAACGGCTACATTATGTGGCCTCGCCCAGTGATGCGCGCGACGACGCGAACGAGATATCGTTGGTGTCGGGCTGGTTGCCGGAACAGGGGTGGCTGATCATGCCAGGACTGGGCGCCCTGGTCGGTGAGAGCAGAGGCGACCAGCGCCTTCGGCGTTTCGCGAAAGGAGGCTTATCCCACCTCTGCCACGGAGGCCGCATGCGGTTGCACTACTTGTCAACATCGACACTCATATCCGACAGCGCCAATTCAGTACACGTCATGAAGATGGCCGACGCGCTTGCCGGTCTTGATCATGAAGTGACGCTACACGGCCTATATGGACAGGGCTGTACTGACGCGGAGGTCCATGCACATTACGGCACACGGACGCCCTTCAGGATCCGGCGGTGGTGGGAGCACGAAGCGCTTTTGCCACGCGTGTTGCTGGCGGCGCGGGCGCGATTGCCATTCGTGCGTGTCGGGTCAATGCCGAGCGTCCTGCACGGCAGATATGCAATCCGAAAGGAACTGGCTCTCGCGTCGCCCGACGTGATCTTTGCCCGGAACATCTCCTGGCTCGTCGGTGCGAACCTGCCCCACACCGACTTCATTGTTGAAAGCCACCGTCCTCCCCCAACGGCACTTGATCGCCAAATCGAGGCCCGGATATTTTCGCGGCCAAGCTTCAGGCTCTTGGTTGTCATCTCAGACGCGCTCAAGGCGCTTTACCAAGCAATCTTTCCTCAGCTTCCAGCCGATCAGATCCTCGTTGCTCACGACGCAGCCGACGATCCCTTTGCGCACCCTGCTTCAGAGCTACCGCGGGCCAAAATGCAGCCAGCGACCAAGCCACTGGGCCGTTCCGATGCTGTCCTCCATGTGGGGTACGTTGGACACCTGTTTCGCGGTCGCGGCGGTGAACTGATCCGCGCTTGTGCGGAGCGTTTGCCGACGATGGACTTTCATCTCGTTGGTGGCAGGCCCGCAGATATCGATGCGATCACCTCAGGCGCGCCGTCCAATATCATTGCCCACGGCCATCAACCTCATTCGATGTTACACACCTTTTTTCCCCACTTCGACGTCATGCTTGCGCCGTATCAACGGGCCGTCGCCGTGCAGGGCAATACCGGAAATACAGCTGCGTTCATGTCCCCGCTCAAACTGTTTGAGTACATGGCGTGGGCGAAGCCGATGCTCGTGTCTGATCTGCCCGTCCTGCATGAGGTGTTGACGCATGGAGAGACGGCGCTGCTGCTGCCGCCGGATGATGTCGATGCTTGGGTGAGTGCCTTGCTCTATTTGGCCAACAATCCGCGAGCATGCGATCGGCTTGCCATGCGGGCGCGCGCCCACTACGAGACCCACTACAGCTGGCAGCGACGGGCTCAGAAGATATTGGCCGCGGCTAACGTGGGGCAGCAGGTGAGTGGCCGCTGACAGGCACACCTCGGTCCAGGCACATGGATGCTTGTCGTGCGAAAGGGTCCGCAACCAGCTAGTTTTCGGAAGCCCGATTGGAGGGTTGGAAACTCAATTTGCCAGCGCAGAACAATGGGCGAACACAACCAAGCGTGCCAATGCGCTGCGGAAAGGCCTGGCGCAAACTGGTAGGCACCAATGATTGCTGCACTCTATCGCTACACGCCGGGCCACCGGACCTTGCTCGGCATGGTCATTGGCCTGTTGATGCTCGAAGGTGTCTTGGCAAGCCTCTCGCTTGGCGCGATCTTGCCGGTTGTCAACGCGGTCGTCTCTCCCGACGCCGACCCCGGGTTGCCTTGGCTCGTCGCGCCGATCATGGAGCTGACAGATGGGCGGATTGAGCTCATGCTGCTCCTGCTGGGCGGTCTTTTGATCGCCAAAGCGGCCATCTCGGCGCTCAAGGATGCCCTTACCGCGCTGGTCAAGCGCCGGCTCTGGCGCCAGTGGGTAAGCCGCCTCAGTCGCAACGCGCTCACCATGCCATATGCGCAATGGCGCCAAGCGGACCCCGGTGCGCTGATCAACCTCTCCATTAATCAGGTACCACGCGCGACCAGTTTTGTGACGGGGATGGTGGCGTTCATCTCTGAGGTCGTCGCTGCCGCAATGCTGATCGTGATGGCGGCGCTTCTCAATGTCATATTCGTACTCGCGTGCCTTGCCGCAGGAGCGTTTGCCTATCTTATTGGTTTGCGCCCCCTGAATGGCATTGCCTTCCGGATCGGCGAACGAGGGGTCAAGCTGACGCGCTCTATGACGGAGATTCTCACTGAGACAGTGCAGGGTGCCAAGGATATCCGCCTGCTGTCTGCTGAAGGCCGCCGCGTCGCTGAGATCGATCTGCGACTTGACCGTGTTACCATGAACGATTTTTCCGGAGCGATCCTGCGCATCGTTCCTCAACGCGGACTGGAACTCTTGCTCGGTCTGTTCATGTTGTCGATAGGCACAGCCAGCATGATGGGCGTGGTTACCATCGCAGCTGCTGTGCCAACCATGGCCTTTTTCGCGGCGGTTTTTCTGAGGCTAGCTATGGCAGGCGCCAACATCAGTGCCACGCGCATCAAACTGGTCAACCGCTTCCCGTCTTTCCTCGCTGTTGTACAGGCCGCTCAAGCCCAGGGCTGCAATACGCAGTCAGCAGACCAGTCGCTCGATGGGGCAACGCTGGCCCCGCTTGAAACGGGGCTGGCACTGCGCGACGTCCATTTCGGATATGGCTCGCCCCAGAACGAGGCGGCCAGCGCAATTAACGGTCGAGGGGCCGTGCTCAATGGAGCCACCGCACGGCTGCCGGCAGGTCGGCTTTCAATGCTCTTCGGGCCATCTGGAAGCGGCAAGTCCACGATTGCAGAATTGATCTCAGGCCTGCAGGCGCCCGCGCGTGGTGTGATCTTGGCGGATGGCATCGACATCACGTCACTGGAACCCGAGGACTGGCGCAGGCGTGTCGGCTATGTCTCGCAGCACCCCGCCTTGTTCACAGGGACGCTGCGCGAGAACCTCACTCTGGGTCTTTCGCAAGACGTCGCTCATGACCACGAAGCAATCGAACGGGTTGCTCGACTTGCAGGCGTTCATGAGTTCGCTGCCACGCTGCCGGATGGCTACGATAGCAATCTGGGCGACCAAGGCGGACGACTTTCCGGCGGCCAGAAATGCCGGGTTGCCATCGCCCGGGCGATGCTGCGGCGACCCAAGCTCTTGCTGCTGGACGAAGCAACCGGAGGACTTGAGCCATCGCTTGAGCGCGATATCTTGGTGGCACTCAAGCAGGAGCCCAACTTGACGATCCTGCTGATCACACACCGCCGCGATAATCTCGATGTTGCCGATGCGATATTCTTGCTCCGCGACGGGCGCTTGGAACAAACGCGACAGGGCACCGCCGGGAAAATCTCCGAGGTGGCGGCGTGAACCAAACGTGGTTGGTTCCAGTGGAAATCAAAGCACGTGAGCTAAAGGCGCGCACGAAAGTGGCGGCCCGACTTGTTGCGGCGCACGGCGGGCGGGCACTCATCGGTCCAAGCCGCATCCTGCACCGGCGGCCAGAACTGTTCCCAACGGGCATGATCCTTGAGAACGATGTGACTGTCGCCAGCAGGGCATTCTGCGAGCTTGCCCATCGCATGGGGTTCACCATTGCCGCGTTGGACGAAGAGGCCATCGCGGTACTCAGCGACGACTGGTATGTGCGTCAACGCATCGACTCCGGCACGCTTGACACGATCGACATAATGTTTACGCGCGGCAACGGCGATCGCGATGCGATTGCCGCTAAGGTGCCTTGGGCAAAGGAGCGACTGTGTGTAGCGGGTAACCCACGGCTTGATATTCTCCATCCCAAGTTGCGCCCGCTGCCACGGAGCGTTCGCCAATGGCCCGTCGACAGACCGCGGGAGATCTTGGTCGTTTCGCGGTTCTCCCGCAGCAATGGTTTCTCACTCCAGCGCCACGAGGTGCTCGCCCAGGTTCGACGTAAGTTCCGCTTCGATGAAGACGCGACCGCGTTCTACGCAGGCTATTTGGAGCACTGTCACAAGCTGTTCGATGCTTTTATCGCCATGAGTGACGCGTTGGCCGCCCGCTTCAGCGCTTGTACGGTGATCTTAAGACCGCACCCGTCAGAAAATGTCGCGACTTGGCAAGAGATCGTTGAGCGCCACCCCAACGCGCGGGTTGAGACATCCGGCACAGCAGAGGAATGGGCTGAGCACACCGGGATCGTCGTGCACAACGGCTGCACGAGCGGGCTGGAGGCTGCGCTGCTCGGATGCAAGGTGTTGGCCTTCCAACCTTTCGTCTCGCCCACCTACGATGTGGAGCTGCCCAACGCGCTGAGCGAGCCGTGTGGGGACACAGCATCCCTGTTCGACGCGCTGTCGGTGCATTTGGCGAAGGGTTGTGACGATGACGGCCACACGCGCCGTGCGGCGGCATGGACGAAGCTGGCTGAATTCGTCGGAGCAGCTGATGATCGGTCCGCCACAAACATTATTGTTGAGGAGCTTGGCAAGATCAGCTCGCGAAAACGAAGGTTACGCATGCGTTCGGTGATGTGCCGCGCCCGTGAACAAGCCCGTCACGTCAGGGATCAGCTCGTTGGCCTGGGCCGGTCGAGGGGTGCGTCCGGGCTCGATCAGCCGGCGGATGCAGAACGCCGCCGCCGCTACCATGACCAGAAGTTCGACGGTTTGACAGCTGCAGAGCTGGTCGCGGTTCTGGATGGCTTGGGTGAGGCTGGCATCACAGTCGCGCCGTGGCGACATGGCTGGTGGCAACTCACCGCCAGTAAATCGTGATTGCATGATGGACCACATACATCAGCACGAGGGGCCGCCAATGCACGTCTTCATCACCGCCCACGATCGGCGCTATGAGGACCGCTATGCGGCGTTTCAAGCCGAGCAGCGTGCCCGGCATCCGAAGGTGCGCGTGCACGTTTTGTTTTCAACGCCCGCTCCGGCAGGCGGGACGGCGTATCCAGATCAGCACGACCTTATCGATAACGCTGCGGCACGTGCGATCGATGCGGCAGACAGCGCGGGCGAAGTCGAACAACGCGCTGTGAATGACAGGCTTGCGAAGTTCGCCGACCGAGTGCCTCTGTCGCTCATTCGTGGCGAGATGCGTTATGTCCAGAAGCTGGCGACCCCAGCCATGCTGGCCCACGAACAGCTCTCAATCGTTGAGGGCCTGGATAAGTTTTTCGCCCTTTTTCCTCCCGACGTCGTGTTTGTCAGCAGCGGCACCAACATCTTGCATACCACCGCGTATCATATGGCTAAAGCGGCGGATGCACGTGTTTACCGGGTTCACTCCTACCTCAACCTCAACCTAGACCATAAGGGTGCGCGGGTTTGGTTTTGCAGCAATAACAACATGCGGCTATCAGATGACCCGCTCGATCACTTCAGTTATTCTCCGGGTGCTATCAGTACGCATGTCGAGACAGTTGTGAGCGGCATTGAGCAACGTTCGTTCAGGCTTGATGAGATCTCCAAAAGGTACCGCGCGAGGCGGCTGCCGATTTCTGGGCGCATGTTGGCGCACGACGTTGGGCGATATGTTTACCATCGCAGCCCGTTCCAGAAAGGCGGGCGCGCAGGCCGGCTCGCCGCGCACCGACATGGTGATCGCCTTCGCGTGCTCGTGAATGAGTTGCGCAACCGCAGCTTGACAGTGCCGGCAGCTAAGCTTCCCAAGCCCTATCTGCTTTTTGCACTCAACACGCCTTATGATTCCCAAATCCTAGTGCGCGCCCCGCAGTACAAAGATTTTCTCTCCCTGATTGAACTCATCGCAGGCATGCTCCCGCACGGGATGCATTTGGCTCTGCGTGAGCACCCGGCCTTTCCAGGAATGCTTGACCATTTGCGGCTCTCTGGTCTGATGAAACGCCAGCCGGCGGTGGTTTTACCGACCGCAGATGTCTCTCTGCCGGATTTGATCCGCGGAGCGCAGGCGGTGCTGACGATCAATAACACCGCGTTCGTTGACGCCATTCTCCTGGGTAAGCCGATCATCTCACTTGGTAAGGGATATTATTCCGGCGAAGATCTCACGACCGAAGTGAACGACCTTCAGGATCTGGAGATCCGGCTAGCACAGTTGGTTGCAGGCCAACTGCCTGTTGCACCTCGAGCGCGGCTGGTTGCTGTGATGGAGCGGTTGTTCCGTGAAACAACGCCAGGGCCACAGGAGGTGATTACCGACAAGACCCAGGTCATTCTCGATGGCATCGCGGCGAGGCTCGATGTTCTAGCGCTGGCAAAACCGCCCTCTCGTGAACACGATTCCGACGACGACCATGATGGCGCGCAAGCGGCGGGGCTGGAAGCGCAGTCGGAACGCACAGGCTCGGGCAGCCAAATCCGCGAGGCGCTTGGATGACGCTGGGCGCATACCTACCCAAAGGGCTCTTGCCGCTCGCCAGTTGGGCCCTGCCAAGAGCGAGAGGTTTTTACGCTAGGCAGGTCCGCCGTGCGCCAGCGCTGTCGGCATCAGTACCGCTTCAACTTCTGGCGCATTCCGGGCGGCACGTTTTTTGTGGCTACTACGATCTTTCACCGTTTGCGCCCGACGGGTCACGTCGCGTTTGTGCCCTGTCCGTCGCGCGCGATGCAGAGCCAGGTCGAGACGCGGCGATGGTCGGCTATTTCGATCTGGGTGAATCTAGGCCGATCTTTCAACGCGTCGCCGAAACACGCGCATGGTGCTGGCAACAGGGGGCGCGCCTGCGTTGGCTGGCGCGGTCCTGCGCGAGCGTGTCAGGCGCTGATGAGCCCGCGCTTTTGTTCAACGATGTCATTGATGGAAGCCTTGGAGCCCGATTGGTTTCGCCGGCTGACGGCGTAGACCGCGAGATTTATTCTGTGCCGGTTTATGCCGTTGGTCCTCAAGGCCATAAATTCGCGACCCTGGATTTCCGACATTTGCAACGGTGTCGCGACGGCTACGGCTACGACGTTCCGGGCATCACACACCGCGGCTCGGTTGAAGCGCAGCAGGTCTTGCCGGGCGTCGGATTAATTGCCCGAAGTGCGGCCACCGACTTTTTTTCGGCCCATCCCAACGACATTACCTGGTTCTCACGCGAGGACGCCGCCGCAATCGATCCGCGGCCAGGGTTTGACGTGGAGAGCAGCTACTTCAATCACTTGGAGTGGAGCCCCGATGGCGCACACTTGTTAACGTTCCACATCTGGCATACCGCTCAAGGTCAGCGGCGTGTGCGCCTGCTTCTACTGAACGATGCTATGGAGGTGGCCTTCTACGTTCCTGGCCAGGAACATGTGTCACATTACGGCTGGCGCAACGATCATGAGCTCCTGATATTCGCCCAGCTCCCCGGCGACGCAGCACCGGGCTATCGGCTGCTCGACATTGCCGCTGGCAGCTGGACGCCTGTAGCACCCACACAACTTTTGACAGACGGCCACCCGACGTTTCGGCCCACAGCGTCGAACGAGTTCGTGACGGACACCTACCCTGACCGATACAACTTCCGCCACCTCATGACATACGACCTGCGCACAGAGACCCGGTCCGATCTTCTCACAGCCTACAGCCCCAACACCTTAACGGGGCCGCGGCGCTGCGACTTGCACCCTCGCTGGTCTCCCGACGGCACACAGGTGGCGATAGACAGTGCTCACACAGGCCTACGCACCATCATTATTGCGGAGGTCGGCGATCAGGCCGGGCCCTTGGGAAAACAAGCATGACGCAGATTCTAAATTTGGAGCCCGTGCGTTTCAGCACGCGGGCACAATCTGCTCTGGCCAAAGTCGCTGAATATGTAGCGGCGCCCAATGGGGCTGATCTGGATGACCTGGCACCGCTGTTGGCCAACGCTCAGGTGATCTGGTCGCGCCTTGGCTACCAGCTCGATGAGGCTATGCTTGCGCGTGCGCCAAAATTGCGAGCGGTCGTTACTCCGACAACTGGGATCACTCATGTCGACACGGCTGCGCTCAAGGAACGCGGCATCGCGCTGCTCTGTCTTAAGGGGCACACAGCGTTCCTGGACCAAATTACGTCGACTGCGGAATTGACTTGGGGCTTGATACTTGAATTGCACCGAACGCTCGCCGCGGCCGGGGCCCATGTGCGTGCAGGGGGGTGGGATCGCGACCAGTTCCGCGGCAACCAACTGACCGGGCGCACTCTTGGGATCATCGGCATGGGACGGCTTGGGCGCATTGTGGCGAGTTATGCCCATGCTTTTCGCATGCAGGTGCTGTTCACCGACGTTCGTGAGGTCGCTGCGCCGGCCCCAGCTCAGAGCGTGCCGCTCGATACTTTGCTGCAACGTGCGGACATCGTCTCGTTACATGCAGCGTTGACACCAGCCAGCCGCCGCATGATAGGATACCGGGAGTTGGAGCTCATGCGCCACGGCGCTATGCTTATCAACACTGCCCGCGGCGAACTGATTGACGAGGTCGCCCTCGTTGCAGCTATTGATGCCGGCTATCTTGCTGGCGTGGCGCTCGACGTGCTCGCCGATGAACATTCAATCGGAGCGTTAGGTACGCGCCATCCGCTCATCGCCCGCGCTGGCAACCAGCTTGCGGCCGGAACAAAGCTGGTCATCACACCCCACATCGGCGGTGCCTGCCACGACGCCATGGCCCAGACCGAAGAGTTCATGTCTCGGGTGCTAATCGACTGGCTCAGTGAAAACAGCTTGATTAATTTGGCGGGTGATCCGGCGCCGGCTTAAATCGGCGCCGATTGGCAAAATGCGCGACGTGTGCGGAAGTTTGCGTCATGCAGTAATCCAGTGATGCAACGCAACGGCATCGCTGTTCGAAGGCAATCGTCTCCGGGGCGGGAGGGGAGGTACGCAATGAGAAAAATTTGCGTGGTGGTAACCGCTAGGCCCAGCTACTCGCGGGTGCGCACAGCACTCGCAGCACTAAAGGCCCATCCTAAGATTGAGCTGCAACTTGTCGTCGCGGCCTCAGCCCTGCTTGACCGGTACGGACGCGTCGCTGACATCATGGAAGCCGACGGCTTTACCATCAATGCGCGCGTTTATTCGGTGTTGGAGGGCGGTGAGGTTGTGCAGAGCGTGAAGTCCGTGGGTCTCGGCCTCATGGAGCTTTCGACCGCATTTGACATGTTACAACCTGATGCCGTTGTGACGATCGCCGATCGGTACGAGACCATCGCAACGGCGATTGCCGCCAGCTACACAAACATTCCACTCATCCATATCCAAGGTGGGGAATTTACCGGCTCGATAGATAATAAAGTGCGCCACGCAGTCACCAAGTTGGCCGACGTCCACCTTGTGGCAAGCGAACAGGCGCGCCAGCGTGTGATTTCAATGGGAGAAGACCCCGATTTCGTTTTCATGACCGGCTGCCCGTCAATCGATATCGCGTTAGATGCCCTCTCGTCTGCCCCCTCCAGCTTTAATCCCTATGTCCAGTACACCGGTGTTGGATCGCGCCCGGACTTATCCACTGGTTTTTTGGTTGTCCTGCAACACCCTGTAACGACTGAGTATCGCGACGCATTTGCGCAGGCGCAAGAGACACTGACGGCCACATTGCGTTGCAATATGCCTGTCCTGTGGTTCTGGCCAAACGTTGACGCCGGCTCGGATGGGACGTCGAAGGCATTGCGCGTGTTTCGTGAACAAACGCCGGACGCTCCCTTTCACTTTTTCAAGAACATGGAGCCGGAAGACTTCCTCCGACTTTTGCGGAAATGCTCTTGCTTGGTTGGGAATTCATCGGCCGGTATCCGGGAAGCCGCGTTTCTCGGTGTGCCTGTCGTGAACATTGGATCGCGGCAACAAGGCCGCGAGCGTGGGCCTAATGTTGTGGATGTCGGCCACGATATCGAGGCAATCGCAGCCGCGATTGAAAAACAAGTTTCAGCAGGTCATTACCAAAGCTCACACATTTACGGCGATGGATCGTCTGGTAGGCGTATTGCCGATGTCATCGCGCAGGTTCCATTCGTTATTGAAAAACGTGATTTCTTTGGTAGCGCAGCACACGGCGCCACGCCGGGATCGCTGCCCCGTCTGGCCGCCGTGTCGTAACCGCAATCGTAAGGATCACGCGCGATGCGTGCATTGGGATTGATTAACGCACGTGGTGGCTCCAAAGGCGTACCGCGGAAAAACGTCCGCTCATTGGCCGGGAAGCCGTTGATTGCGTATTCCATAGAGGCTGGGTTGGCGGCGTCATCAATTGCCCGTCTCGTTGTCTCGACCGAGGATGACGAAATCGCCAAGCTGGCACGCTGCGCGGGGGCTGAAGTCCCATTTTGCCGGCCCGCAGAACTGGCTAGTGACAGCGCCATCCAAATCGATGTCGTTCGCCACGCGATTCTAGCACTCGAGGCCGAGGGTGACCGATTTGACCTCATTGTTATTCTTCAGCCAACCTGCCCAACACGCACACCCGCAGACATTGACGCCACTGTGCAACTCGTGATCGACGACCCTGAGACGGACTCAGCGATTTCGGTCACCGAAGTTGGAGGTTACCATCCTAAAACCTACTATCGCCGCGATGGTCCAGATACGATCGTCTCTCCTATCGTGGCGTCCGACGGCGCGGGCGTTCTACGACAGGATTTTGAGAAAGTTTATTGGCGGAATGGCGCGGTCTACGTTACGCGCGCCGACGTTGTAATGCGCGAGCGTTCGCTTTACGGAAAGCGGACCCGTGCGCACGTTATGCCGCCCGGGCGTAGTTTTAATATTGATAGTTCATTTGACTGGGCGTTAACTGAGGCCTGGCTGACAAGGTCGCAGGCCTGAGGCACTCTGGCCAGCGAGCGAAATGGACAACGGAAGTAATGCGCGTATTTGGAATGGCCCAGGGCCGCAATCAAAGCATCTTTTCCCGGCTGGTGCTTGCAACGGCTGCTGAAGCGAATTGGGAAAGCGTTGGCGCCTTTGTCGCGGATGCGTCCTATTTTTCACAGTCAGATGATATGCGATTGCTTGAGGCGGCGTATGATCCAGTTTACCTCAAGGAGTGGGAAACGCTTGCCCAAGCGAAAACCGCAACTCCAGATTTAAAGAGGATTGCACAGGCTGAAGAACTTCTTGGACCTCCGTCATTATGGGCTGCGCTGCTCGCTGATCGCCGCGTCTTCTTTGGTCCTTATTGCAAGGTTCGCCAGGATTATGCGCCGCGCCATGACCGCAAACGACTTCTGGCAATTTTAAGCGCAGCCCTCATGCGCGTCGAAGCCGTGCTTGATGAGGCCCGGCCTGATATCATACTCGGCTTTGTGCCCGTGACGCTGCACGAAATCTTACTGCTACGATTTGCACAGGCGCGCGGCATCCGCACGCTGCTGCTGCGGTCAACGAAGATTGAAAATTACATCGCCTTCAATGATCGTCTATTTGGTCTGTCTGAACATATTGCGCAACACTACCACTCCCGTTCCGCTGGAGCAGCAGCGCGTGCCACTGCGCAGCGCTATATTGCACAGACCAGAGCTGACGGCGCGCGGTACGAGGGCATGCACGCGGCAAGTCATGCTCAACGTGCATTCAAACCAGTGGCCGCAGGTCGTGCCATAGCCGGAAATGCGTTTGCGGAACTACGCCGTCGCCGTGATCGTCTAACAAGCACAGACCCGCACAACGCGAATGAATTTTTATCCTCGGTTGAACGTGAGATAGGGCAGCCTTGGCGTGCATATCGAACACGTCGGTTCATGCACCGCTCCGGCCGTTTGGTTGATCCACGCGCCGCGAGCCTGCTTACTAAATTTGCACTTTATCCGCTTCATTTCGAGCCAGAAATTGCGTTGCAAATATTTGCCCGGCCCCTGCAAAACCAAATTGAAGTCGTGCGCACGTTGGCGCTTTCTTTGCCTGCTGGGATGCAGCTCGTTGTGAAAGAGCATCCACGTGCTGTCGGCTTCAGACCCCTTGGATATTACCGTAAACTGCTCGAAATACCGAATGTCCTGCTTGCGGATGCTGCAACTCCCTCCGTGTCGTATTTGCGGTATGCAAGTCTTGTCGCCGTGATCACAGGCAACATTGGCTTGGAGGCGGTTACGCTTCGGAAACCAGTGATTGTACTGGGCGAAACAGATATCTCAGAACTTCCGGATGTAATGGTACGCACATGTCATAATCCTTATGAGTTAAGCGCCCAGATATTTGATCTGTTGAAAACGCACCGCCATGACGAGGCGGCGCTCGAAGCTTTTTTGGCTGCTTTTGTTGAAGGTGGTGTTCCAGTCGACCTTTATAGCACTCTGCTCGGTAAAGATGCACGATTACGGTTCGGAGAGGGCGACCATCAGGGCGATTTTTTGAAATTGACTGGCTATCTTTTAGAACGTATGCGGGCACGAACGGTGGAAGTTGCGGCATGACCTACCCCACAGGCAACACGGTCCAAGCGTCGACCTTTCCACAAAACGCCGACGTTGATGAAACTCTTGAGATCGCCGGCCGCCCGATCGGTGGCAATGCTCCCGCGTTCGTCATTGCAGAAGTTGCGCAAGCTCACGATGGTTCTCTTGGCGCAGCACACGCGTTCATTGACTTGGCAGCCGACTGTGGCGCAGACGCAATCAAGTTTCAGACCCATATCGCCGCGGCGGAAAGTACACGAGACGAACCCTTTCGTGTAAAATTTTCGCGCCAGGATGCCACACGTTATGACTATTGGCAGCGGATGGAATTTCAGCCTGAGCACTGGGGGGGGCTTATTGAACACACGTTGGAACGAGGTTTGATATTTCTGTCATCACCATTCTCGCTCGAAGCAGTTGCTATGCTTCACGCTGCGGAAATGCCGGCTTGGAAGGTGCCTTCAGGTGAGATCAACAACCTTGAGCTGCTGGATGCAATGCAGGCAACGGGTCGACCACTTTTGTTGTCGAGCGGGATGAGTTCATGGAGCGATCTTGATGCGGCCGTCGCCCATCTTCGAACAAATCGGGCTCATCAGGTTTTCGGTCTGTTTCAGTGTACGACGCGTTATCCCACGCCAATCGCTGAGGTGGGTTTGAATGTTATTGGAGAGATGGCTGATCGGTATCGTGTACCGGTCGGCTTGTCGGATCACAGCGGCGATATCATTCCTCCAATCGCGGCGATGACGCTGGGCGCAGCTATGATTGAGGTTCATATTTGCCTGCATAAAGGTATGTTCGGGCCTGACACGCCAGCTTCTCTGACGCCCGATCAACTCAAGGAAGTATGCCGCGCGCGCGATTTGGTACACACGATGCGCACCAGTCGCATTGAAAAGGATGAGATGGCAGACGCGCTTGAAGGGACTCGCCGGCTTTTCAGCCGTAGCCTGGCGCTAAAATCGACCCAGCCTGCAGGAACAGTGCTGACCCGCGAGATGTTCAGCGCGAAAAAACCTGGCGGTGGGATACCCTATAATGAAGCCGACCAGTACGTAGGCCGACGGCTTGCGCGCGATATATCGTTTGATCGTATTTTGCGAGAAAACGATTTCGTCTGATTTGATTGGCAGTTTCGATTCATTTGTTCGTTTTGTGTGGTCTGTGCATTACTTGCTCACCCAGCCACTGATTTCGATTTGATCCGGTCGGTCATGGCAATCTGATCCGGCTACCGTCTCATCTAGATTGTCAGCCTCCCCCTGTGAAGTGGTCTGCTCTGTCGTGTGGGATTGGAAGAGCTATCACCAAAACTCGCTGTCGGTCTGACCTGATGGTGTGGACGGCCCCCGCGTACGGCATCGTTGTGCCAAGGTGTGGCTGTCAAAGATCACACTGAGGGAGAGCCGTCCACACCATCAGGTCACAACGTGCGAGAATACCGCCAGCATGTTAGTTTCCGACAACAGACACGGAGAATATGTCAACGAGCTGGCCTGCTTTTCGTGTCGCCACTTCAAGCCTGTGCAAAACATAAGTTGTTTCAAAAAACTCGCCGACAACGGAGCGATGTTTTTTCGTTACGGTGATCTGGTTCGTGCTTCTCCAACGCATTTCATAAGGGCCATAACGCATAACGCCAGCCTTGATTTTGCTTGAGTATGCAACGTGCCTGAGTATAGCTATTGAATTTTGTCGTGCCCGAATTTTTTCGGACGAGCGCTCAAAACGCAGCACCGCATCGTTCATCATGCGCACGGTGTCGAGCGCAGCAATACTCACCGCCGCAATGATCAGAACTGCAATGACGGCTTCGAGCAGGATAAAGCCAGCCTTCATTGTTCCAAAACCAAGTAGGCGATCATGGCAGCGATCAATCCAGGGCCGAAGGGGATCCGTTCCCTTAATGAAAGAGATTGACCTTTGATGACGGATTGACTAACAGCGAACAACAGGGTGGTGAGGCTTCCGGCCGCTATAATTATTCCGATCCCGCCGACGCCTGTTGTCGCACCGATTGCAGTTGCCAGCTGAATGTCACCGAAGCCAAGGCCCGCAACTTTCCGAATCGTTGAATAATACAGCATGATGCCGAATAGCATGCCGCCACCTACGAGCCCACCAATCACGCAATCTAAAAGATCGCGTCTCGGACCATCAACGGCGTAGAAAGCGCCGGTCACGGCAAGGGTAAACATCAGCTCGCTTGGCACGACGAGATAGCGTTGGTCAATGGTGCTTATGGTAAAACCTTGGAGTAACAAGGAAAACAGAAGTAGCGCATATAATGGCACACCGAAGCCTACCATTGAGGCGTATACAATGCCAAGTGACCCCAATAGGAGTGCCCCATTCAACCAACAAAGCTCCGGAGGCTTGGCACGCCAGCCGGTTAGCCGAAGCAGATAGATACCGCAACGTAGCAATGCAAATATCAATATGATAACGGCGGCAATTTCATAAATGTTGCTCGACATAACATTGCCTGCGGTTGAGCCGCCACCGTTCTCGCCCGCGGGCCTCATCGCTACTCCTGGCGTGTCGTTTTGGCCCGCCGCGATGCCGTCCCCATTGCGGATATCCGGGCCAACGGATCTCAAAAGCTGAACGACCAAATGCTCCAGCAACTGGATCGCGGAGCGTGTGAAAAATCGCAAACAAATTACACGAGCATCCGTCAACTGGCAGGAGGCCGTGGTGTTTTGACGCACTTCGTTTCATCCTCGTGCAAAACAACCCATACCGCCAGGCCTGATTTGGACTAGGAACTGTTGAGATTCACCGCGAGTGGATAATTGCCGTGGCGCAGTAGATCA
>CAZGNQ010000048.1:0-16317 GCA_964527285.1 uncultured Hyphomicrobiales bacterium
CCTCGGGTGCGATCCTGTCCTACATCATGTGTAAGGGCATGAACCGCTCGTTCATCTCGGTCATTCTGGGCGGCTTCGGCGGTGAGAGCGTGGCGGCGGGCGACGACGGCATTGAGCGCACCGTAAAGCGCGGCTCGGCCGAAGATGCCGCCTTCCTGATGAAAAATGCCTCCAAGGTCATCATTGTGCCGGGCTACGGCATGGCCGTGGCGCAGGCACAGCACGCTCTGCGGGAGCTGGCGGACACGCTCAAGGGAGAAGGCGTCGACGTGCGCTATGCGATCCATCCCGTCGCCGGACGCATGCCTGGCCACATGAACGTTCTGCTGGCTGAGGCGAACGTGCCCTATGACGAAGTCTTCGAGCTTGAAGATATCAACAACGACTTCGCGCAGGCGGACGTGGTGTATGTGATCGGCGCGAACGACGTGACCAACCCGGCCGCAGAGGATGATCCAAGCTCGCCCATCTACGGCATGCCAGTGCTTCAGGTCTGGAAGTCTGGCACCGTACTCTTCAACAAGCGTTCGCTCGGCTCGGGCTACGCCGGCATCGATAACCCCCTGTTCTACAAGGACAACACCATGATGGTGCTGGGCGATGCCAAGAAGATGACGGAAGAGATCGTCAAGTCGGTCGACTAGGATCTGTCGCGTCTCAACAGATCCTCAGTCAGCGCGTCTGACGTTTGCTTAAGGCTGGGCCGCAGGGGGCGGCGCTGGGCCGCAAATCTCAGGACCGGACCACAAGTGATGGCAGACATTGATTTCGGGCCGGGCGCGCAACGCGTGCCGGCCGGTGCCGAGAACGAAGTTGCCGACAGGGTTGCGGTCGAGCACGCGCCGGCACATGGCATCTACAGCGTGTCATTCATCTTTGCAGAACGCGATCTAGATGACGCCTTCTTTGCGCTGGATGCTCAAATCGAGCAGGCCGCCGAGCAGACCGTTGGCTTCCTCGGCAAGGAGAGCTGGGCCTCACCAGACGGTGCACGCCGGAACTCCGTGTATTACTGGCGCGATCTCGACGCGCTGAAAGCATTTTCCCGCCATCCGCTCCATCTGGAAGCCAAGAGCCGCTATCAAGAGTGGTACGCCGGCTTCCACGTCGTCGTTGCCAAGGTGCTGAAGTCCTACGGTGACGGTGCGCTCGGCCACATCACGCCGAATGCGCGGAATTTTGCGGTGGCGAAGTCTCGCCCGGAGCAGTGACACAGCTCTGCGCTACGTCGGCCACGCTTCGAGCGCGGCGGGCGGCGAACGACAGATCCAAGATCAGCTCAGTTGGTTATCCCGGCGCGCCGTCTTCACGAGATCGGCCCGAACTGTCGTCTGCTCAAGGTGGCATCCCCCGAAGCTGAGGGGCTCCAGGCCGTTCGCGCCGCCCTCGCGACCTCACATCCATCGTCGCAGCATCGTGACGGCGACGCGATCTGATCAGACTTTTGTCCTGCGCTAAAATGTCCATATTCGGCGTGACGGTGGTCAACGCGCAGGAGCAAGCCATGGCCGACTTCCACATCCACACTGAAGAAACCGCAACGCCTGAGCAGAAGGCCGCGCTGGATCGTGCCAAGGCATTCTACGGCTTCGTGGCCAACCTGCTCGCCGGCATGGCCGAAGCGCCCGCGGTGGCCGATGCCTACATGGCGATGACCAAAGCGGCGAAGGAGACGTCCTTCTCGCCGGCCGAGCGGCATGTCGTCTGGTTCACCATCAATGCCGAGCATGCCTGCCATTACTGCATGGCCGCCCACACGGTGATCGCGCAGTCAGAAAGCATTCCCGCAGAGGTGATTGAGGCCGCGCGCGCCGTCGCGCCTCAACCTGACCCACGGCTCGAGGCTTTGCGCCAGTTCACGCTGGAGATGGTGCGCCAGCGCGGCTGGGTGGGCAAAGACACAATCGACACATTCATCGGCACAGGCTTCACAAAGGCGCATGTGCTCGAGGTGGTGGCCATTCTGTCCCACAAGGTGTTGTCGAACTACGTCAACCACATTCTTGAGACGCCGTTGGACGCGCCGTTTGCGCCACATGGCTGGACCTCACCGGTGCAGCAGGCAGCCGAATAGTGGCGTCGTAAGCGCTCGACGGATGAAAAACAGGCGGACAGGCATGGCGCGCCCTCTCAACGCCAGTGCCTGTCCGCCTCCCGGGCCGGTTGCGCCCCGCATCGCGCTGCCCGGATCTGTGTTCTGTCGTTCGGTTGTTTTGCCGCGTGGGAAGAGCCGTCCGACAGATGGATGGCGCTGCCCGCCGGCCGAAGCTCAAAAACCGCCCTGGTGGTGGGATGATCAGCAGCTTCTTCGGCTACTTTTCGAAGTTTTGATAAGTGGATGGCGTGTCCAGCATGCCATCAGGGCGGTTGCCCGGCGGATGATGGCTGCTGGACACAACGGGTGCTTCGCCCCGCTCGAAGACACCCAAAGCCGTTCGCTGCACTTTCAAGTGCGCGTTGAACTCAAGAGCACGTTGCAGAGATGAATTTTACTATCCTGAAGGGAGTAAATTAAGTGGAGAAAAAACAAGGGTGGACCTGAGCGCCGCATAAGAGCCGCCGGATCCGAGTTCCGAAGCAAGGTGGGATCGCACACCGCTCTTACGATCAGTTCGTTTGCAAGAATTTCCTTCAAAAACAATGTCTTCGAGGTTCTGGTGACGGTCTGATGCATACCAATCCATCGGCGCAACTCGACAAATCGACATCATACCCGTCCTTCCAATATGTGTGCTCACGCACCCACCCGTTCTGCCCGATTGATCGTTAGGCTTACGCCTTTCGGGCCTTATCGTGCGCTATTTATGCTCACCGCCGGATGCTCTGCAAGGCCCTTGGCGGTTCAGATGGGCAGATGGCGGACCTGGGGATATCTTCCGATGTGCCCTCAAGGCGGCACTTTAAGGCCTTGGAATTGCAAGCTTAAATTTTGATTGGCTTACTTTGACGCACAATTCGGATCGTCCTCGCCAGCGGTTCACCCGCAGGTCGGAAACGCCGGACTGGAATTTAAATCCCAGCACTTGCGCCGAACGCTTGACACGGAAACGGGCTGAAATCTCGGTCGAATTCGAGGCAGCAGCCGTCGTGGTGTTCCGATGATCTGGTAATGTTCTTGAGCGATTCACCGTTGGCACCCACGCCGGTTGGGCTTTGTTGTGGCGCAGCAGCATCATGCAGCCACGTGCCATTATTCGTTCGTCTGAACCAGAATGTCGCAGCAATTGTGCGAATGATCTGAGAGGGCAATCGCAGATTGACGCGATTTGGTGGACAATCGATCGGATCTTTTCCGTACGTGCACGTATTATCGAAACAGTGCCGGTCTGGCGGGGGCATTTGGTGCCCGCTTTCTGGTGTTCGCCCCACCAAAACGAGCGTGCACTGCAGCAACGCATGCGGCGGCGCCGCGCCCGCCTGAGGGCGCTGAAACGCAGCTGATGTCGTCGCCACTCATTCGCCCGCCGCGAGCAGCGTGGCGTTGCCGCCCGCCGCTGTCGTGTCGACGCAAATGGCCTGTTCATGAACGTAGGCGTTGATCTGGCCGGGGCCGATCACGAGCGGGCGGATGGGCCCGTCGCTTGCGGCCAAGGCGGCGCGTATCGTGCGGGCCGTTTCCCCACCGGCGGCCATGACAGCGGCCATGACAACGGCATCGCAGCCTGAGCCGGTGATGGCAGCGCCAATGGATGCCGGGGGTTGACCCGCAGCGTCGCAGGCGATGGCCACAAGTGCGTTGCGGGCGCCCTCGCTGAGCTGAGCGGTCCATGCGCGCCAGGCGGTGGCCTCTGGATCATGCGCTGTGGCGGCGTCCGCGGCACACCAGGCCGCCGGCACCAGCGCCACAACCGCGTTGCCGAATGCCAACGCCTCGCAACAGCAGGCGATGGCATCCGTCGCATTGTCGGGCGTGGCCACGATGAGCACGCGGCCGCGAGGGGTCATGAGCCATTGATTGAGTTCACCGGTTGGCCCTGGCAGCAAGCGCGGCGTTGCGATGCACTGGGCGCGAAGCACGCCTTTGGCGAGAGCGCTGGCCGCGTGCAGTTCCAACGCGTGCCCTGTTTCGCGCGTGGCCGTCGCATCTGCCTTGGCGGTTGTGCCGTTGGCCCGCGTTGCGCTGGCGGCCGGTTGCCCCGCCGCAGCGCTTGCAAAGCCTGCGTCGATGTCCTGTGCCGTGATGAATGGCTGGACGCTCGAGCCCGCGGGATCGCTGCCACTGCCACTGATGTTCTGGCTCGTGCCTTTGTGCGTGCGCCGCATGCGCCAGAGGTACAAAGGCCCCCCCGCTTTCGGCCCCGTGCCGGACAGTCCGATGCCGCCAAAGGGCTGGCTGCCCACAATCGCCCCGATCTGGTTGCGGTTGACGTAAATGTTGCCCGCCTTCACTGCGCCGATGACCTGCTCGACCCTGGAATCGATGCGCGTGTGCAGCCCGAAGGTCAGGCCGTAGCCGCTTGCATTGATGTCCTCGATCACACGCGGCAGATCCGCGGCGTTGTAGGTCGCCACATGCAAGACCGGGCCGAACACCTCGCGCTCGATCTCGCGGATGCTGCCGACCCGAAGCAGCGTCGGTGGAACAAAAAAGCCTGTTTGAGGGATGGGAAGCTGATGGACGACGCGTCCTTTTTTCTCCATCTCAGCCAGATAACCACCAATGGCTTCCGCCGCCTCGGCATCGATCACTGGCCCGACATCGGTCGAGATGTCCCAGGGGTCACCGACGCGCAGCGTGTCCATGGCCCCGGTCAGCATCTCCAGAACCCGGTCCTCGACGTCGCGCTGCACATAAAGGCAGCGCAAGGCCGAGCAGCGTTGCCCGGCGGACTGAAATGCGCTTGCCACAATGTCCCGGACCGCTTGCTCAGGAAGTGCCGTTGAGTCCACCACCATCGCGTTGAGCCCGCCCGTCTCTGCGATCAGCATCGCGTCCGCCGACGCGCTGACGGCCAGCTGGCGCTCGATAAGCCGGGCAACTTGCGTGGAGCCCGTGAAGCAGACGCCTGCAATGTCCGGATGAGCGGTCAACGCGGCGCCCACCGTTTCGCCGCGGCCCTGCACGACATGCAGCACGTCGAATGGCACGCCGGCCTCGTGGAGGAGGGAAACAGCGCGTGCAGCAATCAGTGGTGTCTGCTCTGCCGGCTTGGCGATGACGGCATTGCCTGCGGCGAGCGCGGCCGCGATCTGGCCTGTGAAAATGGCAAGAGGAAAATTCCACGGAGAAATACACGCGATCACTCCGCGTGCTGCGTGCTCCCCCATTGCAGGATCGGCCAGGGCGAAGTGCTCGCCGCTTTGCGCCATGTGCGCATAGTAGCGCAGGAAATCGATGGCTTCGCGCACCTCGGCCACACCATCGGCGAGTGTCTTGCCGGCTTCACGCGTGGCGAGTGCGAAAAACTCCTCTGTGTGGGCAGCATAAAGGTCCGCCGCAAGCTCCAGGATCAGCGCCCGCTGTTCGCAACCCAGCGCCTCCCATCCGGGTTGGGCCTGCACGGCGCCCGCAACGGCTGATGCAACGCGATCTGCGCTTGCCTCGTTCACCTGCCCGACGATGTCGTCATGAACCGCTGGATTGCGGATGGGTGTGACGGATTGCGATACCGGGCCCGTTGCGGCTTGCCATTGGTGAGGCGCACAGAAGGGGGCGCGTTTTTCTTCCACCGCTGCCAAACCAAGCGGATCCGTCAGATCCCATCCCGGTGCGTTGCGTCGTGCGGGCGCGTAGAGTTCCGGCCCACGCACGATGTACGGGTTGGCGGTGGCGATGTCCGACAATCTGAAAGGATCGCGCGCGATGGTCTCCGGCGCCACCTCCTCATCAACGATCTGGTGGACGAAGCTGGAGTTGGCGCCATTCTCCAGAAGCCGGCGCACGAGGTAAGCCAGCAGGTCGCGATGAGCGCCGACGGGAGCATAAATTCTGCACGCCGTGCCGGCGGTGGCACGCAGCGTCTCGTGCAGCGCATCGCCCATGCCGTGGAGGCGCTGGAACTCAAAACTGTCCTTGTCATTGCCGGCCATGCGCAGGACAGCCGCCGCCGTGTGCGCGTTATGGGTGGCGAACTGGGGGTAGATCCGCTCGCGCATGCCCAGCAATTGCCGGGCGCAGGCGATGTAGCTGATGTCCGTGTGGGTCTTGCGGGTGAAAACCGGAAAGCCCTCAAGCCCGAGCACCTGAGCGCGCTTGATTTCCGCGTCCCAATAGGCGCCCTTCACAAGGCGCACCATGATGCGCCGGTTCGTCTGCTCCGCCAAGGCATGCAGCCAGGCGATCACGTGGGGTGCGCGCTGGCCGTAAGCCTGCACGACCACGCCGAGGCCGTCCCAGCCGCTCAATTTTTCATCCCGCATCAACGCTTCGATCACGTCGAGCGACAGGTCGAGCCGGTCCGCCTCCTCGGCATCGATGTTGAAACCGATACCCGCATCTGCGGCGAGGCGGGCAAGCTGCGCGGTCCGTGCCGTCAGGTCTGGCAGGACGTGCCGCGCCTGCGGGTATTCATAGCGCGGGTGCAGCGCAGAGAGCTTAACCGAGATGCCTGGGTTCTCGCGGATCGAGCCGGAGTGGGCGCGCGCGCCGATGGACGCAATCGCCTGGGCATAGGCACCGTGGTAGCGCGCGGCATCTGCGCTCGTGCGTGCGGCCTCGCCCAGCATGTCATAGGAGTAGGTGTACCCTTTGGCGACCAGGGCCGCGCCGCGCCGCATGGCCTCGTCGATGTCACGTCCCAGAACGAACTGGGCGCCCATTTCGCGCATGGCGCCAGCGACGGCCGTGCGGATCACCGGCTCGCCCATACGTTTGACCAGACCGCGCAACGCTCCGGCGACGCCGTCGTGATCCTCCTCCAGGACCCGTCCGGTCAACATCAGCGCCCACGTGGAGGCATTGACCAGCGTGGAGCTGGAGTCGCCGAGGTGGGCGCTCCAGTCGTGGGGCACGATCTTGTCTTCGATCAAATCATCGATGGTGGCCGCGTCCGGCACGCGCAGCAACGCCTCAGCAAGGCACATGAGCGCGATGCCTTCACCGGTCGAGAGCCCGTACTCAGCGAGAAAGGCTTCCATCACCTTTGGCGCTGAACTCGCCCGCACATCCCTCACGAGTTGAGCGCCCTGAGCGGAAATCGCTGCCCGGTCGTGGGGATGGAGCTGAGTGGCTGCCATCAGTGCGGTGACGGTCTGCGCTTCATCCGCGAGTGTGTGAACGCGAATGGCGTGTCTGAGATCGTCAAGCATGGCGGCGTCTCCAGAATGACGGACCGGTTTTCTGGAGGAATGCTGACTGCGTCGTGCGCTCAGCACAATGGTGCAAACTGCCCCGCGTGCCATGGCCGCGGGATCTTCCGGCGGGTTTGCTAAGTGGCTGCCAGGAATGCCTGCGCAGACCGGCTGCCCCAGAACAGCTGCTCAGAGCAGCTGCGCCGAACGGCTGACAAAAGTAACCGCTCAGGGCTGATGCCGAGAGCGGCGATAAACGGAGACCAGTCGTTGAGGGCCAGCCGCGTGGGGGCGGACCGGTCCACCGGCTCCCGCAGCAGGCGAAGCGCCCTGCGCGCTGCGGGAGCACACGTCACCGGCCGTGCAATCGACAACGGACGTGTGTTGGATTACTTGCGCAGGGTGACGCGCGCGCTGCCCTTGCTGGAGCGCACCGTCACAGTCTGGCTGCGGCCCGACTGACGCACGAAAACGGATGCGCTGGCGCCATACTTCTGGCTGAAGGCCGAGCCGGAGTAGCTGTTGCCGCCGCGGCTGCTGACGCTGCCAGAAAACGTGCTGCTGCCCGACGTGCTGGCGCAGCGACCGTTCAAGCGGAAGCTTCCGTTGCCTGCGCGCGTGTAGCTGACCCGGCAACGCACCCGCTCGCGCTTGCCGCTGCTTGTGATTGCGGTGCCACCACCATTCCAAGTGCCGGCCAGCGTCCGGGCCTCGGCCGGGATGGTTCCGGCAAACGACAGGCCCACGAGAACGACACCTGCGGCCGCAATGCTCTTTACGACGGATGAAAACATCAATCCCTGTCTCCCGTATGGCCGCCGCAATGGTTTCGGCTGGCCCAAACTGCTCCATTCAATCGGTTTGGCGGCGGTTGTCGGCCGCCGGTCACGCAGCGTCGCGTGGGTGCTTCGCTGAGCGCACCGATAAAACTCATGCGTGATGCGCGCTCTCAAGCTCGTCTGCGGCGTGAGGCCCGCTCGGCAAGGCATGCCGACACCCGTGCGCACCCTGGTTGCCAGCGCCAACCTGTACCGCGCCTGAACCCCCCGGCGCTGGCGCACTCGTGTGTGATGCCGCGCTGATTTGTTTCGCCAACACTGGTTTCCTTCGTGAACACCAATTGGTCGCGCTCGGACGAAATGTCCAGACAACAGCGTATGAACTGGGCTCTATGGACGAATTGTGACGGGCGTTGCCGGGCGAGACCTCATGCGGCATCCATGCATACGGCAGTTGCGCTCATCGTAAATGCTGGCGCGCTCGCCTGCGGCGCGGATGGGAAAGACCATGACCAGGGATAATGGCGACACGATCACGGTCCATACCGTTCCCGGGGGGCTGACGTTGGAGGCGCTCGAAGCGCGTGTCTTCGCGGGAGACGTCCTGGCGTTTGAGGGCCTCAGCGCTGCCCATGCTCTGCGCGATCACGCCTGGCAGACGCTTTGCGCTGCGCTCGCGCCACACGATCCCCTGCAGATCCACAGCGTGCTGCCAGACCCGGGCGAACTGAAGTCACGCCTGATGGCGGTGCGGCGCGGCTTTGCAGACGACCCAACGGCCAACGCGGCGTGGGAGGAAGCGCTCGCTGCGGCGGGCTGCGATCCGACCGACACCTATCACGACCGCTTTATCCTGCGCGCCAATGCCCCGCAGCCCGCATTTGAGCGCGACACGCGCATGGTGCTACCGCCGCATCGCGACACGTGGGGCTCCGGACTGCTGGGCCAGATCAACTGGTGGATGCCGATCAACCCGCTCGATGCCGGGCGCACAATGATCCTTTATCCGGACGCCTTCGCGCGCACAGTTGCCAACGACAGCGCGGGTTGGGACTGGCGCTCGGCTGGCAAGAACGGCGTCCCGCGCCTGCCGAGCGTTCTCGATGCGGGCGCCGACCTGGGCCGGCCCGTGCCGTTGATCGTCAAGCCGGGCACGCTTGTCGCGTTCTCAGGCGCCCATCTCCACGCCACCGCGGTCAATCGCACCGAGGCGCCGCGGTTCTCGACCGACACGCGTACGATCTCGCGCGGGGCGATGGCCACAGGACGCGGCGCGCCGGATGTTGATCACGGGCCGGTGCCGCCCGCGCTCAATTGGTTCCGCCGCATTGGCGACGGGGCGCCGCTGGCTGGGCTGTAAGCTGCGGCGTAACATCGTGGCAGCCGCGCCCCGATCGCAGGGCGCTGCTCAGCGGGGCACCAGACGGATGATCTCGCCGTCGCTGTCATCGAGCAGATAGATCGCGCCGTCCGGGCCTGTGCGCACGTCGCGGATGCGTGAGCCGCGGTCGGTCAACAGGCGTTCCTCGCCCGCAGGGTTGCCGGCCTCATCCATGGCGACGCGTACCAGCGCCTCGCCGGCGAGTGCGCCGACGAACATGTCGCCCTTCCACGCCGGGAACGCATCGCCGGTGTAGAACGTCATGCCGGACGGCGCGATGGATGGATCCCAATAGTAGAGCGGCTGCTCCATGCCTTCTTTGGCCGTCCCGATCCCGATGGACCGGCCGGAATAATCAATGCCGTAGGTAATGACCGGCCAGCCGTAGTTGCGGCCCTTCTCCGGTCGGTTGATCTCATCGCCACCGCGCGCGCCGTGCTCGACCGTGTAAACCACGCCGAGTTTGGGGTGGAGCGCTGCGCCCTGCACGTTGCGATGGCCGATGGACCAGACCTCCGGCGCCCAGTCGGACGTTGTGGCGTGCGGGTTGTCGGGCGGGATGCTGCCATCGTCGCGGATGCGGATCAGCTTGCCGACGTGATTGCCCGGGTTCTGCGCCTCATCGGCAAGGCCATAGCGATCACCTGTGGTGATGAACAGGTGCCCTGCGCCGTCGAAAACGAGCCGCGAGCCGAAGTGGTAGCCGCTGCGCACGATCGGGTTCTGGCGGAAAATCACCGTGCAGTCTTCAAGGCCGGTCGCGTCGGCATTGAGGCGCCCGCGGCAGACGGCGGTTGAATTGCCCTGCCCGCGCACCGGGCCGGAATAGGAAAGATAGACCAACCGGTTGCTCGAAAAGTCCGGGTGGACCGCCACATCCAGCAGGCCGCCTTGGCCGCGCGGGTCAATCTCGGGCACACCGGCGAGCGGGGCGGAGGGGCGACCGCCGCCAGCCGCCACCATGCGCAGCGTGCCACGATCACGCTCGGTGACCAGCATGCGTCCGTCCGGCAGGAATGCGAGGCCCCAGGGATGATCGAGCCCGCGCGCCACGCGCTCCACCTTGAACCGCACGTCGCTCTTCACCCGAATATCGCTTGGTGCGCCTTTGTTGGTGGGTTGCGTCGGCCCGTCGCCCTGCTGTGAGGCGACCAGCGCCAGAAAACCGAGAACGCCCACAACGAGCATCATCCAACGCATGTATGGCGGCATGTTGGGCGGCATCGGGACCATGGCAAACCTCATCGGCCGGCAGGTGGTGACAGGCAATCCTGCAAAGATGTCACCCTTGCGGTTGGGATATGGGGGGACGCGTTCGGATTTCGATTCCCGGCACGCGTCCGCGCCGCGGTCAGCCCGCAAGTGCGTGCTGGAGGCCCACCCGTTCGAATGCGCTGCGCTGGCGGTCCTCAACCTTGGCTTGACTGTAATTCTCGATCATCTCGTTGAAGATGCGATAGTAATTCAGCCGCGCGCCAAGATGAAGAAAAACACCTCCAAGCCCGATCGCCGCCCGGTCCATGAAGACGAATTCACGCGGGATCTTCACCGGGCCCTTCTCTTTCAGAGCGCTGTGGACGGTGAAGGCTTCCTTGCGGCCGTAGGCACCGGGTGAAATGCCCTCAGCGATGGTGCGCTCGCGATCATCCAGGAGCGGGCCGTAGATAAACTTTGCCCAGATGGACAACACATCCACCAGTTCGCTCGTCAGGCCCTTGAAGCCCCAGGTCTCATAGGCGTGCACCACCAGATCGCGGTCACCGCGCTCCAGGCCGTGATAAAGGTCGATCACACCCTGAACGAACCGTGATGGGAAAATGCGGATGCAACCGTAATCGAGTAGATTGAGGCCAGTGGGCCGGCCGTTGGCATCGGTGGGGATTGTGTAGTTGCCCAGGTGCGGATCGCCATGGATGACGCCGTAATGGCTAAAGGGATACCACCACGCCCGGAAAAGTGAGCGCGCAATCGTATCACGCGCTTCCTGGTCTGCTGATTTGTAGGTCATCAGCGGTGCGCCATCGAGCCATTGCATGCTCAAAAGACGCTTGGACGAAAGCTCCGGATAGACGTGCGGCACGGTGACCAGCGGGTCGCCGTCGAAGATCGCGCCGTAGAGCTGCAGGTGCGCGGCCTCACGTTTGTAGTCCAGTTCCTCGCGCAACCGCGCTGCAATCTCGGACAGCATCTCGCTGGTGTCGACCGCGCGGGACATGCGCTTATGGATCGAGAAGATCACGCGCAATTGCGTGAGATCGGCCTCAACGGCGCTTTCCATGTCGGGGTACTGGAGCTTGCAGGCCAGTCGGGACCCGTCGTGCGCCACGGCGCGGTGCACCTGGCCAAGCGATGCCGACGCCACGGATTCGCGCTCAAAATCTGCAAACCGCGTGCGCCAATCAGGGCCCAGCTCGGCTGCCATGCGCCGTTTCACAAAGCCCCATCCCATTGGCGGTGCCGAGCTCTGCAGCTTCGACAGCTCGGCTGCGTATTCCTCCGGCACGGCCTCAGGGATAGTGGAGATGAACTGCGCCACCTTCATAAGGGGGCCCTTCAACCCGCCAAGCGCCTCGGCCAATTGCGCCGCACTGCGCTCATCGCCGCCCTCATTGCGCACAAGGCGCTGCACGGCGATGCGCGCTGCCACGCCGCCGACGTTGGTGCCCACACGGGCATAGCGGCCCATGCGGCGGGAAAAGCGGTTGTCTTCGTTGGACATGGTGTCTGGAGACCGGGTCGTTGGAGTGAGCGCGGCTTGTGCCGCACACTAACAACGTGGGAGCGCCCGCCCCGGTTCTGACCCGGTGACGCGTCGCCTCGCATCCGCTCATGCAAGTGCACGCGGGCGGTTCCCAGGAGGCGCATGTGGCGACCGGCGTGCCACGGCGTTGTCATCGCGCGGCGATATGTGCTGGCAGGGGACCGGTCAGCATGAAGGCGCAAACCAGCCTGCGCACACGAGGGGAAAACAGCATGTCAATCATGGGCTTTGAGGTGTCGCCCGAACAGATTGAGCCGTGGCTCAACCTCGCCATTCAGTACGGGCTCAACATCATCTACGCGGTCATCATCTGGGTGGTCGGCTCAATGGTCGCCGGGTGGGCCAGTCGCCGTGCGCGGTCGGCTGCGTTGCGTGGCACCAAGGGTGACGAAGCGGCTGCGGGATTTCTTGCAAGCATTGCGCGATGGCTGGTGCTGGCTGTCGTGGCGATTGCCATCCTCAACCTGTTTGGCATCAACGCCACCTCGCTGGTTGCGGTGCTGGGTGCTGCCACGCTCGCGGTGGGCCTGGCTTTGCAGGGCACGCTCGCCAACTTCGCTGCAGGCGTGATGCTGCTCGTTTTCCGGCCTTTCAAGGTGGGGGACTACGTGGCGACCGCCGGTCACGAAGGCACCGTTCGGGCCATCGAAATCTTCACGACCGAACTCGCCACCGTCGACAACGTGCAAATCATCATCCCCAATTCCGAGGTCTGGGGCGCGTCGATCGTCAACTACTCCGCGCACGACCGACGCCGCGTGGATCTGACAATTGGCATCGACTATGGCTCAGACATTGAAAAGGCGCTCGCCACAATCCGGTCCATCCTGTCGAATGATCCCCGCGCCTCCGGGGAGCCCGAGCCGTTTGTCAAAGTCACCAACCTTGGCGACAGTTCCGTCGATGTGACGCTGCGGGTCTGGTGTCAGGCAGCGGATTATTGGGACCTGAAGTTCGACCTGACGCGCCGCATCAAGGAGGACTTTGACGCAGCCGGCATTGCCATTCCGTTCCCGCACGTCGAGGTGGTGCACAAGGATGGCGCGCCGGCAAAAGCTGCCGAGCCGCCCGAGAGCGCCGCTGTTTAAAACAGAGGAAAGCCACGCCTTTGAACTTCAGAGGTGATCGGTTTGGACGCCGGTTCATGCCGGCGCCCATTTGCCTCGGTTCACATCGCCAGTGGCGACAGCGACAACAAAAAACACGAGCCGCTGGAGCGCGTCAGGTTCACCGGACTTTGCCTGACCTGCTCTGGTTCCACCTCACTGGGCGTCCCAACGGTGCAGAAACGTCAGGTAGAGCAGCGCCAGATACACGTTCGCTGACAGCACCGCGCCAATGCCCCAGCCGATCAGATAGATGAGCGGGACCTCGCTCGACATGCGCGCCAGGAATGTCTGGGCCGTGTCGGTCGTCAGGCGCACGGAAGCAAGGTCACTGATTGTTCCGTCAATCGGGGATTGGCCCGCGACCAACCCTCCCGCCAGAGGGCTCACGCCGACGGCGATGAGGATCACAAAAATCAGGCTGAGCGTCAAAACGCCGAAGGCGCACAGCCTGAGACCCAGCGGCGCCCGATGGAGAAAAAAGTAGAGCCCTGTGATGTAGGCGGAGATGAAGCCGAAGCTGACGGATACGGCCGACAAAATGATGCCGGCGGCGTTCACGCGCAGATCAAGCACGTCGACCATTGCAACTGCATCCATTGCCGACGTGCCTCCGTTTGCCATGCGCAACGACGGATTGTGTGCGCCCGGCGCGCGGCCGCCTTGAGACCACGGCCAGACTTATTGAAGGCTGTCTTCGAACGGAAAGCGCGAAAGCAACTCAATGCCGGTCTCGGTGATCAGAACCTGCTGCTCCAGTTTCACGCCCTCATGCCCGCCGGCCTCACCGATGTAGCTCTCCACGCAAAGTGTCATTCCCGGTTCGATAACACCATCGTAGCCGGCGTCGGGAAAGTCAGCGTGATGGTAGAGATACGGGTATTCGCCTGTCATCCCGCAGCCGTGGGCTGAGAGATAATATCGGTTGGCGTGGTATTTTTCGGGAATGTCCCAGGCGCGTTCGGCATATTCGCGGAAGGTCAGGCCCGGTTTAAGAATGTCCATGTTGTGGTGTACTTGCTCCATCGCAACGCGATAGAGCGTTTTTTGCGCATCGCTGGGCGCGTTCGGCCCGGAATGGAATGTCCGGGAAAAATCGGAATAATACCCGTGGCACCCGACCACGTCGGTGTCGAGCGCGATGAGTTCGTTGGCCAGGATGGTGTTTGACGACGTCTCCTGAAACCAGGGATTGGTCCGTTGGCCGGCGCTCAGCAGCCGCGTTTCGCAATAATCTCCATTCTGCTCAATGACCGACTTGTGCAGAACGGACCACAATTCGTTTTCCGTCATCCCCGGGCGGATGGCTTCGCGAAGCTTGCCAACAGCCACCTCGGTCGCCCGCAACGAGGCGTTGACGCACTTCATTTCTTCGCTCGACTTGATGGCTCGGGCCATCTCCAGCGGTTCCTGCGCATCGACGATCCGCAAGCCCTCGCCGGCCAACGCGATTGCCGTGCCGGCGTTCATGCGCTCTAGACCAAGCGTTGGTGCCCGCCCGCCGACCAACTCGCCGATGAGATCGGCCATGTCGCGCGCCCATAGCTTCTCGCGTTCACCGATCTGGTCGCCAGCCGCGACGAAACTGGCCGTCTTTGCTGGGCGCACTTCATCCACCGTCTCGTAGCCATCGGCGAGATGCGCACAGCCCGTGAACTCGAACAGGATGCTGCGATCGGCGGTCATCAGGAGATAGCGTGCCGGCGCGTTGCGCATGGAAAACACCTGCATGTTGCGGGTGCCCGTGGCGTAGCGGATGTTGATGGGATCGGACAAAATGACGGCCTCGATCCCGTGGCGCACCATTTCTGCGCGCACGCGCGCCTGGCGGTATGTGCGCACAGCTTTCAGGTCGATCCCGTCGCTTTCTGGCGCCCTGTCCAAAAGCGCGATGCCGGACAGGTCGCTGCGTGCGGCGTGCCAGTCGAGTTCAGCCATGGTGTGATCACCCTCTTCGCGTCATCACGACAGGCATCCCATGGCAAAGCCACACTGTGCCGACCGTCAGCGGCCGTTATCGACGTCCGCAGCGACACTGCAATTGGGCTGGGCTTGGGTTTGGGAAGCCCCGACCCGTGCTCGACCCATGAGCCGGATCAGACTGTCTCGGCTTCCATGCGCTCCAACTCGTCGATCATGCGCTCAATGACGCTCAGACCCATGGACCAGAAGGCCGGGTCCCGCGCATCCAGACCGAAGGGTGCGAGCAGTTCGGAGTGGTGCTTGGACCCGCCCGCCCGCAGCATGTCGAGATACTTCTCCGCAAAGCCCTCGTCCGCCTGCTCGTACACGGCATAGAGCGAGTTCACGAGACAGTCCCCGAATGCATAGGCGTAGACGTAGAACGGCGAGTGGATGAAGTGCGGGATGTAGCACCAGAAGTTTTCGTAGCCCGGGTGCAGTTCGACGGCGTCGCCTAGGCTTTCGGCCTGAACGCCCATCCAGATCTCGCCAATCTGGTCTGACGTGAGCTCCCCCTCGCGGCGTGCCGTGTGCACCCGTCGCTCGAACTCAAAGAACGCGATTTGCCGCACGACCGTGTTGAGCATGTCCTCAACCTTTTGCGCCAGCATCGCTTTTTTCTCGCGCCCATCGCCCGCCTGGGCCAGCAGCGCGCGGAACGTGAGCATCTCGCCGAAGACGCTGGCCGTCTCGGCAAGCGTGAGTGGCGTGGGCGCCAGCAACGGCCCCTGGCCAGCCGCCAGCACCTGGTGCACGCCATGGCCAAGCTCGTGGGCAAGCGTCATCACATCGCGCGGTTTGCCCATGTAATTCAGCATGATGTAGGGGTGCGCGCTTGGCACCGTCGGGTGCGCGAAGGCGCCCGAGCGCTTTCCCGGACGCACAGGCGCGTCGATCCAGCCGTGGTTGAAAAACGGCTCAGCCACCTTGGCGAGGTCGGGCGAAAAGCCGGCGTACGCCGTCATGACCGTCTCGCGCGCCTCGTCCCACGGAATGGTGCGTTCCGGCTGGTCGGGCAGCGGCGCGTTGCGGTCCCAGTAGGCCAGGCGCTCCATGCCCATCCACTTGGCCTTGAGCGCATAGTAGCGGTGCGAGAGG
>CAZGNQ010000049.1:0-16285 GCA_964527285.1 uncultured Hyphomicrobiales bacterium
TGCTCGCGCTGGCCATCCTTCACGCAGGAGCGCCCGACGCCATGGCTGTCTCCAGAGTCCTCGCCTCCGAAATGGAGGGCTACCTGGTCGCCGACGCCGAGGGCACCCCGGTGTCCGGGGCGACGGTGGTGCGGCGCTGGAAATGGGCCTGGACCGGGGCCGAGGGCGAGGATCGCACGACGACCGATGCCAACGGCCGCTTCGCGTTTCCCGAGGTGACCGGGCGCAGTCTGACCGCCGCGATCCTGCCCCATGAACCCGCCGTGGATCAGGACTTTACCGTGCATTTCGACGACGGGCGCAAGCCGCTCCTGGTGCTTGGCCTGCCACGGTACGATATCCTCCTCGCTCTCCGAGCCGACGGTCAGTTTGACGTGTTGGAGGGGCATGGGCGGCGGGCACTTTCAGTGATCGATGGGCGATTGCCGGGCGATTGCTGGCCTGGGCACTGCGGCATGGGCGCGGCCAGCGTCACATCACCTGTGCTCTGGATTACCGCGACTCGTCCCCATCGGATGCCATCAGAGCCGTCGGACGCGCACCGCATGTGGATGACATCCAAGGGCCGGCAACAAAGCGCCGCGATCTCAAGGCCCCTTTGGGTACTCCAGCCCCATCTCCCTGAAGCGCTCGGGGTCCTCCCCCCACCGCTCGCGCACCTTGACGAAGAGGAACAGGTGCACCGGCGCATCCAGGATCTCCGCCAGTTCCTGTCGCGCCTCGGTGGAAATCTGCTTGATGGTGCGCCCGCCCTTGCCAAGGACGATCTGGCGCTGGCTATCGCGCTCCACAAAAATCGTCTGCTCAATGCGCACGCCCTTGCCCTTGGGCAGCGTCTTCCAGTCTGTCGTCTCGACGGTGGAGGCGTAGGGCAATTCCTGGTGAAGGCGCAGGTACATTTTCTCCCGCGTGATTTCAGACGCCAGAAAACGCAGCGGCGCGTCGGAGAGATCATCCTCCGGGAACAGCCACGGACCGTAGGGCATATGCGCGGCCAGATGCGCTACCAGTTGCGCGACGCCCGAGCCCTTCAATGCTGAAATCATGAACGTGGCGGCAAACGCGTCGCGTTCCACCAAGTCCTGCGCCAGAGCCAGCAGCTTCGGCTTTTCGATGCGGTCGACCTTGTTGAGCACAAGCACCTTGTGCTGTGCGAGCGGGCCGGTGCGCTCCAAGATGCGCTCCACATCGGCGTCCAGCCCCTTGGCCGCGTCCACCAGGACGCACACGACGTCAGCCTCGCTGGCCCCGCCCCAGGCCGCCTCCACCATCGCACGGTCCAACCGGCGCTTGGGCGCGAAAATGCCTGGCGTGTCCACCAGGACAATCTGTGTCGGCCCGTGCATGCAGATGCCGCGGATGCGCGCGCGGGTGGTCTGAACCTTGTGGGTGACGATGGACACCTTGGCGCCGACGATCGTGTTGACCAGGGTCGATTTGCCGGCATTGGGCGCGCCGATGAGCGCTGCGAAACCTGCGCGCGTCGGCCCGGCATCCGTTTCCCCGACACCAGTTTTGCCTGTGCCTATGGGCTCAGCACCCGTTGGCCCAGCGTCGATCTCTGCCTGCAGAACGGAGCCTGCGTCATCACGTTTGCCAGCGCTCAACGCGGCCACCGGATCATCACCCTGGGGCGTCTCGTTGGCCGGGCGATCTGCCTCACCGCCGCTGACCGCATCAGGCCCGGACTGATCGCTGCTGCTCATTGTGCGTCCATATCATCATCCATCCAAGCCTCGGCGTCATCCGCCGGCTCCGGCGCCGCCAACCCCTCGCGCGCCAGAAGCGCGCGGGCTGCCGCCTGTTCCGAAAGCCGCTTGCTGCGCCCTTCACCCAGCGCAGGCGCGAGCGACTTAACCTCCACCTTTGTCACGAACACCGGCGCATGGTCCGGCCCTGAGCGGCTCACTTCGCGGTAGCTCGGCAGCGGCCAGCCGCGCCCCTGGGCCCACTCCTGCAAGGCGGATTTGGCATCGGCCTGGACGGCGCCCACCTGGTCGATGTGCGGCTCCCAGAGCGTCACGATGACCGTGCGCGCTGCGTCGAAACCGCCGTCCAGGTGGATCGCGCCCAGCACGGCTTCGCACGCGTTGGCAAGGATCGTACGTTTTCGCCGGCCGCCCGTGCCTGTCTCGCTGCTGCCCAGACGCATGTAGCGGCCAAGATCAAGCGCAAGGCCAACCTCGGCGCAGGTCTCACGGCGCACCAGCCGGTTGTATCGGCGCGCCAGATCGCCCTCCACGTCGCTGGGAAAGCGCTCAAGCAGGAGCGCCGCGATCGCCAGACCCAGCACCCGGTCGCCGAGGAATTCCAGGCGCTCGTTGTCGCTGCCAGCCGTCGCGGGACCGTGGCTGCGGGCGCTGGCATGGGTGAGGGCGTCGATCAGCAGATCCCGGTTGGCGAATGTGTAACCGAGTTGCCGTTCCAGGTCCGTGTAGCGGATCGATTTGGCCAAATCCGGCTCTCAAATTCCGTTCATCGGCTGTCACTGGCTGCGCGAATGGCCGTGGTGCGACAAGCAAGTGGTGCTACCTCACGCACAAGCAGCAACGCCAACCGCAGCATGCCTGATCGTCGCCACCTTGCCAGCAATGCCGGCATCAATCCACGACGTCAAAGAACCGCGACCAGCGGATCGTTGTTGGCCAGGACCAGACCTGCCACCACGACCAGTCAGGCCGGGCGGAGAAAAAGATCACCTGCGCCTCACCGATCAGGTTCTCATGGGGGACATACCCGACCGAGCGCAGATCACGCGAATCGGTGGAGTTGTCACGATTGTCACCCATCATGAAGTAGCTGTTGGGCGGAACGGTATAAACGTAGGTGTTATCGCCCGGACCGTTGCGCTTTTCGTCGAGGACCCGGTAGCTGACGCCGTTTGGCAGCGTCTCTTCGTACACAGGCACCTCGACCGTCTGACCGATGAAGTTTCTCTGGCTTGACGACCCCACGCGCTTCTTCTCGACGGCCTCACCGTTGATGTAGAGCTGGCCGTCAAGCATCTGGATTTTATCGCCCGGCAGTCCGATCACGCGCTTAATATAATCGTCGGTGTTGTTGGTCGGCAGCTTGAAGAC
Source organism: uncultured Hyphomicrobiales bacterium (assembly GCA_964527285.1). Taxonomy (GTDB): domain Bacteria; phylum Pseudomonadota; class Alphaproteobacteria; order Rhizobiales; family CAZGNQ01; genus CAZGNQ01. The sequence goes on from CAZGNQ010000049.1 coordinate 3,081, forward strand.
GACCACATCGCCACGGTCTGGCGTGCCGGAAAGGATCCGGCCATCGAACAGATCGACCCCGAAAAACGAGTACTTGCTGTAGCCATAGGAATACTTCGAGACGAAGAGATAATCCCCGACGAGCAGCGTGTCCTTCATGGAGCCGGACGGGATGTTGAACGGCTGAAACAGAAACAAGCGCACCAGGAATGCCAGAATAAGCGCGTGGATGATGACCTTGGCGGTCTCCATCAGGAGGCCCTGGCCGTCCTCCTGCTTCGCCTCGGCCGGCGTCTGCGAATCCGCGCTCATACCCTGTCCTTCGCTCTGCCTGCGGCGTGACGGTTGCGCGACATGTGCCAGCGCCCCTTGCCCCATTCAAGTGTAAACGCCAGCAAACATCAGGCTGGCGAACGCGGCGCATGCGCCGACGCTCCATGTCCGCACCCCACCGCGAGCAGGTTGCGCAGGCGCGCAAGCTGGCGTTTCGGTTCTGACATTCGCTCACGCGCGTGATGCCGAAGGGAGGCAGGCGTCAGATGCGCGACACGAGCGTTCGCGCATGGACCGCCCGCCCCCCATCACCTGTCGAAGCCTTTGAATTTCAGCGCGGAAATGATCACGATCGCCTGTGCGAGCGGGAAGTCATCAGTGATCGTCAGATCAATTTTCGCCTCATGGCCCGCGGGTGTCAGGTCCTCCAGCGTGCGCTGGGCCGCGCCCGTGAGCACCATCGTTGGCCGACCGGACGGCAGATTGACCACACCCATGCTCTGCCACGTGATGCCACCGCTCATGCCCGTGCCGAGCGCTTTGGAACACGCCTCTTTGGCGGCAAAACGCTTGGCGTATGAGGCTGCGCGCTGGTGGCGCCGGTCTGACTTGGCGCGTTCGACCGGCGTGAAGACGCGCTGGAGGAAGCGATCCCCGTAGCGCTCAATGGTCTTTTCGATGCGGCGGATATCAATGAGATCGTTGCCAATGCCGATGATCATGCGCCTGCACCGCCTCCCATACACTCAACTGCGCTGGCGCAGATTGAACGAAAGCGGAACGAATGGCAAGCAATCACGGACGTACTGGTCAGGAGGCGGGCTCCCGGAAGGCGCCGGACGCCATGGCTTCGACTGCCAATTGACGTTGTGGCGCGCCACGATCCGAATGTGGGCAAGAACCAGCCACCTGCCCCGATCGCGTCAGGTCGGTAAGGTCAGGTCATCGTTGGCAACCCGGCCGGGAAATAGATGCTGTCCTCATCGCTGGTGAACCGATCGCGCCCCAACAACGACGGCAGCCTGAGCCCGTCCCGCCCCTGGCGCAACGACATCAGCTGATAGACCACGACGTAGCAGGCGGCCGCAACCAGCAGCCCGATGGGCAAGGACCCCACCAGCATTGGCTTGAAGATCGGCCAGAGTGTTTCAACCGCGCGGTGCAGCGGCTCAATGGACAGTGTGCGCAAGCTCTCAAGGAAGCCGAGATCGCGCCCTTCGCCCCAAAGTCCCACGTCGAAGGACTGGTTCTCCCCCAGGATCACGCTGCCGAGCTGGTAACTACCGATCCAGAACACCGGGAATGTCGCAGGGTTGCCGACAAACGTGCCAAGCGCTGCGGCCAGAATGCTGCCCTGGCCAAGCACCGCCATGACGCCAGCGATCAGGATCTGGAAGCCGATCAGAGGGGTCGTCGCCATGAAGGCGCCGCAGGCAAAGCCAAAGGCAACCTTGTGGGGCGTGGCTTTGAGGCGGATGAGGCGCAAATAGACATAGCGTGCCGAACGGGCCCAGCTTCGGCTGGGCCACGCCAACAGGCGCAGACGCTGCAGAAGCGTCAATGGCGTGCGCCGGCGGAACATGGGTCTGCGTCTCCTGCAACACGTTGTGGCTTGCACACAACTAAATGGGCGAATCGCGCCCGGACTCAATCCCAGGTAGGGCCCGCATCGCCCGTAAAGACCACCGAATCAGCATTCGGCGGGATCAACTTCGTCTATTGGCAACACTTCCGGCACGGTACGGCGGCTCCGCCTGTGGACAAGCCTGCCCCCGACAGCGGCCACGCCGACCGCCCATTATACGTTAACCTGGACGTAACAAGTCACAGCCTTCACGCCCAGCGTTCACGAAAGATGGACTGTCGATTTTTGGCCGATCGCTGCTGCGGCGCCCGGCTCCGGGTGATACCGCTCAACGGAGTGGACGGCCGAGAGCAATCTGATGCCCTTCATGATCGCGGTCAGATGCTTGATGTCCCAGACCTCAAGATCAATGCGCATCGTCGTGAAGTCGTGGGCACGCCGGGTCATATCCACCGTATCGATGTTGCCGTCATTGTCCGCGATCAAACGCGCGATGTCGGCCAGTGACCCCGGCTCGTTCAAGGTCTCCACAACGATGGAGGCCCGGTGGCGGTCCACCGTTTCCCCCCCTTCGAAATCCCAGGTCACATCGATCCAGCGATCGTTGGAGATGTCGTCGAAATCGCGAAGCTCAGGTGAATCAATAGGATACACGCGAATGCCTTCGCCCGGCATGATGATACCCACAATGCGCTCCCCCGGCACGACGCCATCCGCAACGTGAACCGTCTGGCCAGAGGCGACCCCTCGGATGGGGACACCACGTGCCGTCAGCGCCTTGGCCCCCTCGCGTGCCGACGTGTTCGTCGGCGCCACCTTGAACTTGAGCCAGCCGATCTTCGGCAGGCTGAACCAGCCCTTGTCCGCCGGCGGAATGTGCGAGTTGCGCTGAATGCGCTCCGGTGGTGCCGGCTCGCTGACGGTCTCTTTGGGATAGACGGCGCGGAAAACGTCGGCGGCCAGCAACTCGCCGCGCCCGACGGCTGTGAGCACTTCGTCGGCGCTGGTCTGGGACAGGTGGTTCAGCGCAGCCTTCAGCATTTTCTTGGCGAACGGTTTTTCGCGGCGCTCAAATTCGCGCTCCAGGATCGCATGGCCGAGCCCCGTCCATTGCTGGCGCATGTGCTCACGCGCGGCCCGCCGGATGGCTGAGCGCGCGCGCCCGGTGACAGCCATGCGCTCATAGGCCAGCGGGGGCGTGTGGTCCTTGGCGGTGATGATGCGCACCTCATCACCGGTCCTGAGCGGCAGTGACAGGGCCTGCTGGTGGCCGTTCACTTTGGCGCCGACACACGCATCACCAATTTCCGAATGCACCGCATAGGCGAAATCAATGGGCGTCGCGCCCAGCGGCAATGTGATCAGCCGCCCCTTCGGCGTGAAGCAGAAGACCTGGTCCTGGAACAGTTCGAGCTTCGTGTGCTCAAAGAATTCCTCCGGATTATCGCCTTCCAGAAGGGTCTGGACGTGGCGCCGGAGCCAGTCATAGGCCTCCCAGCCGGAGAATGGTGAGGCCGGCGGCACCTCATCGGCGGTGGTCGGCTCACTTTGGGCTTCAGCTGACCCGCGGACATCCGTTGAGACCGGTGCATCTTTGTAAAGCGCATGCGCGGCGACGCCGTACTGCGCGAGTTCATGCATGCGATCAGTGCGGATCTGCAGCTCAACACGCTGCTTGCCAGGCCCAACGACGGTCGTATGAATGGATTTATATCCGTTTGTCTTGGGTGTGGAGATGTAGTCCTTGAAGCGGGCCATGACGGCCGGCCACGTCATGTGCACGACCCCCAGCGCCTGATAGCAGTCGCCCGGCTCGGCAACGATCACGCGGAACCCGTAGATGTCGCTCAACTGATCAAACGAGATCTGTCGGCGCTGCATCTTGCGAAATATCGAGTAGGCCCGTTTGCGCCGGCCTGATATCGTCGCGCGAATTCCGCCTTGGGCCAGCTTTTCATTCAGATCAGCTTCGACGAGCGAGAGCAAATCCGCGTTGGAGGAAAAAATTTCCCCCAGCCGCGACGTGATCATGGCGTGAGCCTCAGGCTCGATCCAGGGAAAGGCGAGTTCTTCCAGTTCCTCGCGGAGCCACTGGATGCCCATGCGCCCGGCAAGCGGCGCATAAATCTCCGCGGTTTCCAGGCTGATGCGCTGTCGCTTATCGTCTCGCAGGCCGTCCAAGGTGCGCATGTTGTGCAGGCGGTCCGCCAGCTTGACCAGCAGCACGCGAAGATCCGTCGTGATGGCCAGCAGCAGCTTGCGGAAGTTTTCAGCCTGCTCGGCACGTTTTGTGACAAGCCTGAGCTGATTGATCTTCGTCAGCCCATCAACGAGCATGGCGATTTCATCGCCAAAAACCGAGCGCAGTCTGTCGAGACCGTAGCCGGTGTCTTCGACGACATCGTGCAGAAGCGCTGCGACGATCGTGGCATCGTCCAGACGCATGTGCGCCAGGATCTCGGCCACGGCCAGCGGATGCGTGACGTAAGGCTCGCCACTGGCGCGCGACTGTCCGCGGTGGGCGGACGCCGCTGTCTGGAATGCGCGAGAGATAAGGTCGAGATCGGCGCGGGGGTTATATGCCGCCACCGTTTCAAGCAGGGCCTCTGGTGTCATGACGCCAATCTAAGCCACCGCGGCGCCTGCGTCGATGGCGCTCAAACGATCCGCGTTTAGCCGGATCGATGCGACGACCGGCAATGGCGACCAACCGGTAGCGCAGCTAGCGTACGCCTGCACAGCAGACCGGACGCTCGCCTCCAGTGTGCCGCGAGGTGGTCCGGCCCTGACTGCGCTTGCCGGATCACCGGTTGCGGGCGTTGGAACCCGGCGTCTCCGGCGGTGCAATGCTCTGCAGACCGCGCAGCAGTTCCTCTTCCGTCATGGTGATTTGATCGATCTGGTTGTCGTGCGCCTGATCGTCCTGGCCGAGAAGCGGTGTCGGCTGACCATCCGCACCCGCGGCGGTTTCCGGCTCGTCCACCTCGGTGTACTTCTGGATGTTCTCGATCAACTCATCGCGCAGGTCGTCGGGAGAGATGGTCTCCTCAGCAATCTCGCGCAGCGCCACCACCGGGTTCTTGTCGTGGTTGCGTTCCACCGTGATGGGCATGCCGCCGGAAATGGCGCGCGCCCTGTGTGCAGCCAACAGCACGAGGTCAAAGCGGTTGTCGACCTTGTCGATGCAATCCTCGACGGTCACGCGAGCCATGGGCCAGTCTCCTGTTCGATGAAGACCTGCCAGTTACAGGAAAGCGGGCTGCAAGGCAAACATTAAGTCCGAAATCACCGGCGTTTGGACTTGACAGTGCCCTGTTTCCGGCGGTTGCGCGGTAGACTTGGTTGCGCGCGCCGGGCACGCCTGCGCAGCACAGGCAATGCCGTGCCGCTCACAGGATGATTCCACCGATCGAGAATGGCCGCCATCGGATCGAGCACGAAGGCCCGCTCCTCCAGGCCCACATGGGGAATGCGCAGACCCGGCATCGGCCGCCCCACCGCCTGTGCGCCGCGCGAAGCGATGACGAGGCCCTTGTAGTCAACGATGTCGATGTCGAGCGGGCGTGGCCCCCAGCGCCGCCCCTGCGCGCGTCCTGCCGCTCGTTCGAGGCGCTTGATCACCCGCAGGAGTGCTGCCGCGGACTTGGGCGTTTCGTAGAGACCCACCGCATTGCTGAACACCGGCTGGCCTTGTCCGCCCATCGGTGCGCTCGAAAGCAGCCCGGACCACGCCCGCTCCCGGACGCCCTGGCGATCGAGCAGCTCGCGGGCCTGCGTCATGGTCTGCGCCGGGTCTCCCCATCGCCCTGCCACATTGCCGCCGAACCCGAGCAGCACACCTTTTGACCAGGGTCGCCGCGGCCACCCGCGGCCTTGCAAGCGCACTGCGCCGCTTGACGACCGGGCCGACTTCGTTTTTGACACCGCATCTTTCTGCTTGGGACAACGCCCCAGACGACCGGGGGTCCATATCTTCACAACACGGGACATCTGATGATTTTTTACCGGAACGAGCGCATTGCGCTGTTCATTGACGGAGCAAATCTCTACGCGACTGCGAAAGCACTCAATTTCGACATCGATTACAAGAGACTGCTGAGAAAGTTTGCCGCTCAAGGACAGTTAATCCGCGCCCTTTATTACACGGCGTTGGCCGAAGACCAGGAATATTCCTCCATCCGACCGCTCGTCGATTGGCTGGACTACAACGGCTATACCATGGTCACCAAGCCGACCAAGGAGTTCACTGATGCGTCCGGCCGGCGCAAGGTGAAAGGCAAGATGGACATCGAGCTGACCGTGCACGCCATGCAGCTCGCTGAACACCTGGACCATGTTGTGCTGTTCTCCGGCGACGGTGATTTCCGCTGTCTTGTTGAAGCGCTGCAGCAGCGCGGACGCCGTGTGAGTGTGGTTTCAACACTGCAGTCTTCACCACCAATGGTGGCTGATGAACTGCGCCGCCAGGCGGACCAGTTCATTGACCTGGTTGACCTGCAAAAGGACATTGCGCGCACCAACGGCCCACGCGCACAGACACGCCCGCCCGTGACACCCGTCACGCAACCGGACGATGACGCCGACGAATACGAAGACGACTTCGAGGACGAGGACGAGTACGCCGATCCGTAAGCGCCCGCTGCGCGGCGTTGGCGTCAATGCCCGCGTGGATGCGCCAGTTGGTAAGGGGTGGTTGGCATGGACGGCGCTATGGCAGCCAACCCACCGCGCGATTGCGACCGCTGCCCGCGCCTGCGGGCATTCGTCCTGGAGCAGCGCGCTGAACAGCCGACGTGGTTCAACGCGCCGGTCCCCTCTTTCGGGGATCCGGAGGCGCGCCTTGCGATCGTTGGGTTGGCGCCGGGGTTACAAGGCGCCAACCGCACTGGACGACCCTTCACGGGAGACCACGCTGGCGAGCTGCTGTACGGCACCTTGTCAGCGTACGGGTTTGCGCACGGCACCTACGGCGCCAGCCCAGACGATGGCCTTCGCCTGACGGATTGCCTGATCACCAATGCAGTGCGCTGCGTGCCTCCCCAAAACAAGCCCACCGGCGGCGAAATCGCCACATGCCGCATGTTCCTCATCGCGCAACTGCGTGCGCTGGCCCGACTGACCACGATCATCGCCCTTGGCCGGATCGCGCACGACAGTGTGGTGCGCAGCTTCGACCGGCCACTGGCGAGCATGCCGTTCGCCCACGGCGCGGAGCATCCCATCGATACGGTTGGCCCTGACGGAAGCCCGCGCAGTTTCACGCTGATCGATAGCTACCATTGCTCGCGCTACAATACGAACACCGGCCGTCTGACCGAGGCCATGTTCCGTGACGTCTTCGCCAAGGCCCGCGCGCGCCTTGAGGCAGACGCTGAATGAGCCTGCAGGGCCACACGCTGCGCACGACAACGCACGACGATCTGGCGGCCGTGGGCGCTGTGCTGACCGCAAGTTTTGCACACCATCTGCCCGGCTATTACGGCGCCGAAGCTGTCGCGGCGCTGCTGCCACTCGTTTCGAAGCCGAATCCACGCCTACTCGCGTCGGGCACATACTACTGCGCGCTCGATGGCAACGGTACGGTGGCAGCGTGCGGCGGCTGGAGCCATGAAGCGCCAGGAACGGGCGCAATCTCCTCGCAAACCGCACACATCCGCCATTTTGCCACCCATCCGGACTATGCTCGCAAGAGGCTTGCGGCCGCCATAATGGCCATAACCATTGAAGCGGCTCGTGCGGCCGGCGCCAACCGCCTGGAGTGCCTGTCCGGCCTGAACGCCCAGAACTTTTACAATCAGCAGGGCTTCACACCGGTCGCTCCGGCGACGCCTATGATCGCGGGCACAACGCCAATGCCATCGGTGCTGATGGTGCGCGACGTGTAATACGGCGGCCCACGCGCGACGCATTCGTGCAACTTGCGCATGACGGTCCGGCGACCAGGACAGTTTTGCGCGCTTGCCCAGGACTTCATGGTGGCGCGGCGGGCGACACCGCGCACGCGTTGCGTCCAGCCTTTGCCACACCAGACTGATCAAGGTGCCCAATGACCCAAGAATTCAGGACTGAACTGGCCGGTCAAAGCGCGCTCATTACCGGCGCAAGCCGCGGCATCGGAGCGGCGACGGCGGTGGCGTTCGCTGAGGCCGGCGTCAACGTGGTGCTCGCCGCCCGCAACGCCGACGATCTCACGCAAGTCGCTGCTCAAGTGCGCGCTGCCGGGGCGCAGGCACACGTCCACGCCTGCGATGTGAGCCGCTATGGGGAGGTGAAGGCTGGCGTCGACAGAACGCTGGAGGCGTTTGGCCGCCTCGACATCCTGGTCAACAACGCGGGGCTTATCGACCCCATCGCGCGGCTGGCAGACAGTGATCCGGAGGCCTGGGTTCGCGCCGCAGACGTGAATTATCACGGGGTCTACTATGGCCTGCGTGCGGCCCTCCCAACGATGGCAGAGGCCGGCAGCGGCGTGGTCGTCAACGTGAGTTCGGGCGCGGCGGTCGGTGCGTTGGAAGGCTGGAGCCACTATTGCTCATCGAAGGCCGCCGCCTTGTCGCTGACCCGCTGCGCCGACAAGGAGATGCGCGACCGCGGCATCCGCGTCGTGGGTCTGAGCCCTGGGACGGTTGCGACCGACATGCAGGTGTCGATCAAGGCGTCCGGCATCAATCCGGTCAGCCAGTTGGACCCGTCGGTGCATATCCCGCCGGCGTGGGCGGCGCGCGCGATTGTGTGGTTGTGCACAGAAGCCGCCGGTGACGTTGCCGGTGTCGATTTCACGCTGAAAACGCCGGAAGAGCGGGCTCGGGTGGGGCTGCCAACCTGAAAAGGCTCTGGCCTCACTCCAGCACACGCACAAAGCGATGCCGGATGAGGCAGCCGGCCATAACGCGCGTCGCGTTTCAGCCCTTTTCGCGCATGAGCCGCGCCTTCTGGCGGTCCCAGTCGCGCTTCATCTCGGTCTGGCGCTTGTCGTGGAGCTTCTTGCCCTTGGCGAGCCCCACTTCCAGTTTCGCCACCCCGCGGTCGTTGAAATAAAGCCGCAGCGGTATGATCGTCATGCCCTCGCGCTGCACGCCGCCAATCAACCGATCGATCTCCTTGCGGTGCAGCAGCAGCTTACGGTGCCGCCGGGAGTCGTGATTGTCGTACGCATTGGCATGGGGCAGTTCGGGGATGTTGGCATTGACGAGGAAAATCTCGCTGCCCTCGGGCGAGGCGTAGGATTCCGCGATGTTCGCCTTGCCATCGCGCAGGCTCTTCACCTCACTGCCTTTGAGTTGCAGACCCGCCTCGAAGACCTCCTCGATCGAGTAATCGTGGCGCGCCTTTCGGTTCTCCGCCACGGTCTTGCGATTGCCGGTTTTGTCTTTTGGTTTCGCCGCCATGGCGGACACCTTTCATGCACCGCCCGGAGCGACGTGGATTTGAACCGCGCCACGCGGGCGCGGACAAACTCTAATGGAGAGATCAGAGGCAACTCGGCACCAACTGCGCCCGCCAGGGCGAAAGCGCACAGCTTTGCCGTGTCAGACTGCGCCGGCAGCAACCGCCATGGCCTCGTCGACCGCAGCCTCTGTATCCGCTGAAATCGGGACCATCGGAAGGCGGGCCTCCGGGAGCGCCCGGCCAAGCCGCGAGACAGCGTATTTAACCGGTGAAGGGCTCGTTTCAAGGAAGAGCGCGCGATGCAGCGGCATCAGGAACGCATTCAGCCGGCGGGCCTCAATGAAATCGCCGTCCGTGCATGCCTTTTGAAAACGGGCGCACAGCGCCGGCGCGACCTACGCCGTGACCGAGATGCAGCCATGACCGCCGAACACGTTGACCCCGAGCGCAGTGGCGTCGTCGCCTGACAGGTAACAGAAATCCCGCGCGATGAGTTGCTGATGCGCAAAGACCCGCGTCACGTCCGCCGTCGCATCCTTGATGCCGACGATGTTCGATGCATCTGCCGCCAGGCGTGCCACCGTCTCAGGCTGGATGTCCGATACGGTGCGCCCAGGCACGTTGTAGAGCACCACCGGGATGTCGGCCGCCCGCGCCACGGCCAGGAAATGCTGATAAAGCCCCTCTTGCGTGGGCTTGTTGTAATAGGGTGCAACAACAAGTGCCGCGTCCGCGCCAGCTTCCTTCGCATGGCGGACAAAATCCTCCGCCTCGGCTGTCGCATTGGAGCCTGCGCCGGCGATCACCGGGACGCGTCCGCCCGCGGCCTCGACGCACAGCTCAACCACCCGCTTGTGTTCCTCATGGCTGAGCGTCGGCGTTTCGCCAGTGGTGCCGACCGGCACGAGCCCACTGGAGCCCTCGGCGATCTGCCATTCCACGAGATCCTGGAAGGCTTTTTCATCCACTTTGCCGTCGCGGAAGGGCGTGATGAGCGCCGGAATGGAGCCGCTGAACATGGGGATGCCTTTCGTGCACTTGCGTCGTGCCTGGAATGCGGGTCGCGCGCTGCGACCTTCAGTTCATGCCGTGTGTCGCCGCCGCGCTGTTGCCGGGAAGGCATGACGTTGGCCCGCCGCGCGGTCCGCAAACCGCGGCGATACAGATCAAGACATCCGGGCGATGCCGTTGGCGCAACGGCCACACACGATCACCGTCTTATCGTGTGTTCGCGACGCCAACAATCTTCTGCCACGTCCGCCCGCCACGGATTTTCCCGATTGTTGCGGGCAGCGGCATGAAACGCTGTTCGCCATCGCGGGCGTCCATCACATTGGTGTCAATTTATGCGGTCGCCATTGAGACGTGGTTAACCAACGTGCGCGAACGCTGCACCCGTCATCAGACTTGGCACTGCCCCTGATCCTGCAAGGTCGAGCGATCATCATGCCCCACGCATTCTCACGGTTGTCTTTTTCTCCCGCCCGGCATGCTGTTGTGGCTGTTGGCGCGCTCGCCGTCCTGATGCCCGCTGGCTTGGTCGCGGTGGGCGTCATGGCATGGCAGATCGGCGCTGCACGCGGTGCAGGCGCGCCCGATGCAACGCCGCTCCCTCCCGGTCACCCAACGCGCACGATTGCCCGCCGTGAGGCGCCCCGCGATGCGGTGCCCGTCCCGGCCCGCGCCAAGCCAACAGCGGTGAGGCAGGTCACCGCATCGCTGCTGCCCGAAGCATCGCCAGCCCGTGAGCGCCGCCAGGCCTTGAGGGAGACGTTCCGTGACAAGCTGTCCGCGGCGCGCCGCTCAGCCCCCTCCGCTCCCTTGCCGCAGGCGACCAGCCAAACGGCGTATGACACGGCGGTTGCCCTGCTCATGGAAGGCCTGCCGGCGCGCGCAGACCTCAACGCTGCGAACGCGGCCGTGGAAGCGTTCGCGCGCGGGCAAATCTCTGCAGGAAGCGCTGCGCGCGACCGGATTGCAGACGCTGACGCAAGAGCGTTCGTGACCTGGTACGCCATGCAGCGCGGCACCTCGGGCCGAACGGCCGCAGACATCATGGCGTTCGCCCAGGCGAACCCCAGCTTCCCGCGCGCGCCATTGCGCAAAGCGGCCGAGGCCGCACTGCTTGTGAACGCCCGCGATGCCGACGACGTGCTCGCTTTTTTCGCAGATGCGCCACCGCGCTCATCAAGCGGCAAAGCGGCGCTCGCAGCCGCATACGCGGCGCGTGGCGAAACGGCAAGAGCCGAGGCGCTTTTGCGCGCCGCCTGGACCGACCCCTACCTGAACCGGAGCGCGGAGAACACGATCCTTGAGCGCTTCGACACGTTGCTCGGTGAAGACGACCACAAGGCGCGCATCGATGCCTTGCTGATGCGCGACAGCCGCTGGAAGGGCACCCGCTCAGCACGCCTCACCAAAGTGCGACGCATGCTGCCACTGCTGTCGGAGGCCGAGCGCGGGCCGATCACAGCCCGCATCGCCGTCTTCAACCGAGCGCAGGCGGCGCGGTCCGCGATGGCAAAGCACATCGGCGGCCGCGATGAGGACTGGGGTTTCTACCTCAAGCGCATCCAGATGCACCGGCGCGCGGATGAAGACGAAACGGCCTGGAACCTCCTGCTCAAGGCCCCAACGAACCCCGAAGCCATCGTGGCGCCTGACGACTGGTGGATTGAGCGCCGGGTCAACGCCTATGCTGCGCTCTACGCCGGCAAGCCGCAACTCGCCTATGACCTGGTGGCCGATCCCGGTCCGCTTTCGGTCAATCCGCGAAAAGAAGCCCTGTTCATGGCCGGCTGGCTGGCCCTGCGCAAGCTCAACAATCCACGCACGGCGCTTGCGCATTTCGAAAGTCTGAAGGAGGCCGCCGATGGGCCGCTGAGCCGTGGCCGCGCCGGCTACTGGCTCGGACGCGCGCACGAGGCACTGGGCCAGCCAACGCAGGCACGCGCCGCTTACCGTGCGGGCGCGAAAGAATATTTCACCTACTACGGCCAGTTGGCAAAGGCCCAGTTGGAGCCTGACGCGACAACTCTGCCGCTTGGCGAAGCCGAGCCGCTGACGCCCGAGGCGATCGATCGCTTCGTCTCATCCCCCGCCTACCGTGCGGTCGCCATCGCCGCGCGCGCCGATCTGCCAAGTACGACGCGCAAGCTGATCACGACGTTGCGCCGACACGAAACAGACGTGACCCAACTGGCCCTTCTGGCCCATCTCGCCAGCACGCTGGGCGATACGCAAATGGCCGTGCGTGTTGGCAAATCGGGCATGGCGCGCGGCGGCAAGCTGGCACGCTGGGCCTACCCCACACATGCGATGCCGAGCTTCAAGGCACTGCGTCCACTGCCGGAACAAGGCATCTTTTATGCCATTGCCCGCCAGGAAAGTGAGTTCAACACGCTGATCGTGTCGGGTGCTGGCGCGTCGGGCATCCTCCAGGTCATGCCGGCCACCGGGCGCGGTGTCTGCCGTCAGTACAAGATCGCCTGCCCCATCCAGAACCTGCGCTCCAACCCGTCCTTCAACGCTCAACTGGCCAGCGCCTACATCGCCGACCAGAAGGACAACCACAGCGGCTCGTACATCATGACCTTCGCGGCCTATAACGCCGGCCCCGGCCGCGTCCGTTACTGGGTGCGCAACATCGGCGATCCGCGCAACGCAGATGTCGATCCGGTCGACTGGGTGGAAAGCATCCACATCAAAGAGACGCGTCAGTATGTGCAGAAGGTGCTGGCCAACCTGCAGGTCTACCGCGCGCGGTTGACCTCGCCGGACAACGCCATGCGCATCGCAAGCGACCTCGTGCGTGGCCGCCGCGGGGGCTGACCCTCGCATTCTTCATGGCCCGGGACCCGCGCGCGCCTTGAGCGTCCGTCCGCACGGGCGCCTCTCGTCCAAGGTTGGGGTGCCAAGGCTTGGGTGGGGGCCAGCGCTTTGGGGCCAGCGCTTTGGGGTGAGCCCACCGTCATGCGCC
>CAZGNQ010000050.1:0-14494 GCA_964527285.1 uncultured Hyphomicrobiales bacterium
TTCGGGGCGCGGACTGCAGTCCGGCGCACTGACCACCTGACCCACTCTGTTAAAGACGATGTTTCCGCCAGTTCTCGCCGTTGCCGAAATTGCGATACTCGGCCCATTCCCATACACGCTGAACTCAGGCGTGATGATCAACGCGTCGTCCGGCACTTCGCCTTCGGTGAAATCATCCCTGACGTTGAACCGTTTACGCGCGAGGAGGCCATTGATGGCATCTTGCTCAATCAAATAACCTGAAAACTTACCCGTCAAAAAGCGATCGCATGGCGTTGTGACGCGCGCGCTGACCTGGAACGGACGCAGATAAAATGTCGTATCAAGATCGCGGTCACGCACTATGTTTCGAAGTCGACGCGCCCATTCGCGCAGCACCTGATTAAGATCGTTTATGCTGTCACTGGGTGGCAAAGGCACCGTCAATTCATGCGTCGCACCGCAGGCGCTTGGCGTGACGCCCACAAGCGTAATGCGCAACGTGCTCTGCCCGCGCTCCACCTCGATACGCACAAACGCGTCAGCATTGCCCGCTTCCCTCAGACCTTGCTCGATCTCCGTGGCTGACAGTTTGCCACCGGTTGAGCGCCGCACCTGATTGACGAAGTTGGTCTCCTGGGGAAGCATGATGCGGACGCCTCGCACCCTCAGCCGGCGTTCAACGCTGCCGGTGAGCCAGCGCTTTTGGGGTTCGCCCAAAACGGTCGCCTGAGGGCCCAGACCAATCAGTGCGACGGCGATCTCGTCAGCACGCAGCAACGGCGCGAGACAGCCGCGAAGCTGATGAATAAAACGTGCAATGCCCGCTGCGCCCGCGCCGGATCGGCCGGGAGACCGCACAGGATCGGCCGGTGCGGCAGTTGCGCTGGCCCGCCCGCCCAGGATGGGCTTGACGGCTGGCGGGAGCGTATTGGCAGTCGTGGTCTGCACTGTCGGGAGAGCAAAGCCGATCATCACGACCGCCATGGCCACGAGCCCGAGAAAAGCCCGTCGCACCGCAACATCGCGCAGCGCATATTCGTGGTTATGGCGAACCAACCCGGGCATGTCCGACCCCGCACATCGAACGTTCATTATCCGGCGAGCCACTGCACCGGGCGGTACAGCGGCCCTTTTGGTAGTATGACCAATACAAGCGATGAGGGAAAGCACAGACTGTTCAGGGTCAGTAACTCTCGTAAGCCGAGCGGCATGGAGGCGCCGAGCTGCCAAGACCGCAAGGCAAATCGGGCTGATCAGCGACAATCGCGGCCGTTGGTTCCATGAGCGAGGGGGCCGCGTTGGCGAGCATAGTCTGCTCGCCTGCGATCAGCGGGGCGTGGGAAACTCGCCTCTTGGTAGAGAAGCGAATGAGGCCCGCCGCTCGCACCAGCTCCGTCGCAATGCGCTCACCCAAAAACGCGCGCGAAAATCGTATCGACGTGCTTGGTGTGATAGGCAAGGTCGAAGCATTCCGCGATGTCCTCGACCCCAAGCCGGGCCGTGACGTCGGTATCGGCCTGCAGTTCAGCAAGAAAATCTGCGCCCTCATTCCAGGTCTTCATGGCGTTGCGTTGCACCAGCCCATAGGCCTCCTCCCGGCTTGCGCCCGCCTGGGTCAGCGCAAGCAGCACGCGCTGTGAATGAACGAGCCCCCCGAGCCGGTCCAGATTGGCCGCCATGCGCTCCGGGTAGACCACCAGCTTTTCGATAACGCCCGTCATCCGCGCGAGCGCAAAATCAAGCGTCACCGTCGCGTCCGGCCCAATCATCCGCTCCACGCTGGAATGGGAGATGTCGCGCTCATGCCACAGCGCCACGTTTTCCATGGCGGGGATCACATACGCCCGGACCATGCGCGCCAGGCCCGTCAGGTTTTCCGTTAACACCGGATTGCGTTTGTGCGGCATGGCGGACGAGCCCTTCTGGCCCGGGGAGAAATATTCCTCCGCCTCCAGAACCTCCGTGCGCTGCAAATGGCGGATCTCTGTCGCCAGTCGCTCGATCGATGAGGCCACAACGCCGAAAGTGGCAAACGCCATGGCATGGCGGTCACGCGGGATCACCTGGGTGGAAATCGGCTCGGGGTTCAGTCCCAGCTTCTCAGCAACGTAAGCCTCAACGCGGGGGTCGATGTTGGCGAACGTGCCCACAGCGCCGGATAGCGCACAGGTCGCCACCTCATGGCGCGCGGCCCCGAGACGCAAAAGCGCGCGATCAAATTCGGCGTAGGCCTGAGCCAGCTTCAGTCCGAACGTTGTCGGCTCGGCATGAATGCCGTGGCTTCGGCCAACGCACAGCGTGTGCTTATGCTCCAGGGCACGCACCTTCAGCGCCTCCAGCAGCGCCTCTGTGTCCTCGATCAGCAAATCGATCGCGCGCACAAGCTGAACGTTGAGCGTCGTGTCGAGGACATCGGACGATGTCATGCCCTGGTGGACGAAACGCGCTTCAGGCCCGACGATCTCAGCCAGGTGCGTCAGAAAGGCGATGACGTCGTGCTTCACTTCGCGCTCGATGGCGTCGATCCGCGCAATGTCGAAGGTCGCGGCGTTCCCCTTCTCCCAGACCAGCCGCGCTGCCTCTGCAGGGATGACGCCGAGTTCGGCCATGGCGGATGCCGCATGCGCCTCGATCTCGAACCAAATGCGAAACTTGGTCTCCGGCGACCAAATGGCGGTCATGTCAGGACGGGCATAGCGGGGGATCATGGGCAGGCTTTCGTGAGCTGATGGTTTTCCGGTTTGGCTATATCCTGTCGCCAGCCCGCGACAAGCGATCGGACAGCGGAAAAACCGATCACCCCCAGCGGTCACGGAAGGCCGGCGGGGTTGACCACTCCGGCCAGCCCGTGCGCGCGGCGAACACACCTCGAGCAATGGCCCGCGCCATGGTCCGCGCCGCCATCTCGCCGATCACGGCAATGAGGGCTGGATCGTCCTCGATCTCAAGCGCGCAGGTGCTCACAGCAAAGACCGTATCGCCGTCGAGCGGACAGTGCACCGGCGCGATGGCACGCGCGAGGCCCGCCTGCCCCATCGTTGCGATGCGGCGCAGCGCGCGGGCGGACACCGCAGCGTTCGTGGCGATGATGCCGAGCGTCGTGTTCTGTGGCGGCACAGAGTGCGACGCGGCCTTGCCCTGTGGCCCACGCTTCATTGCAGGCGCGGGCAGCGTGCCGGCCCCACCCTGCCAAGGGCCATGGTCGCCAAATTCCGGCGCGCCGTTGTGGACTTGCTCAAAGGGAGCTGCCCAGAAATGCGGTGTGCCCGGCACGGTAACACAACCGAAGGCATTCACGACTGCGATCGCGGCCACACTGAGACCGTCGGACCTTAGAGCTGACGCAGTGCCGAGGCCGCCCTTGTAGAGGGCGGTGGTCGCCCCGAAGCCAGCACCGACACTGCCGACCACACTGCATACCCGGGCAGAGGTGCTTATGGGCTTCTTCACTCCCTCCGGCGCCGGCGGGCAAGCCGCATTGGCGAGCGCACACGCGCCAAGGTCATCGTAAACCCGATGAAGCATTGCCGGCTTTGCGCCACCATTCATCAAGTCAAAGATGATCGCCGCCGGCACGATGGGCACGCGTGCATCTCCGACGGCGAACCCGACACCCCGGTCAGCAAGCGCAGATTGCACAGGCGACGCCGCCGCCAGACCGAAAGCGGATCCACCTGCGAGAACAATGGCATGCGCGTGATCAACCGTGCCTTCCAGCCGCAGCGCATCCGTCTCCCTCGTCCCCGGTCCACCGCCGCGCACGTCCACGGCTGCAAGCAATGGCGCATCACTCAACAGCACCGTCACGCCCGAACGCACGTCTGCGTCTTCGGCGTGGCCGACGCGCAACCCGGTAATATCCTCCGCACCGTTGGCGTTGCCAGGTGCACCATAATCGATGCCCATTCAGCCCCTCACCCTCCGCAATGCTGTCATGCAATCACATCTCGCATCCGGGCCTCGACGCGACCCAACCGTTGCTCTTTGACACCGACGGCCAAGCTCCGGCGTGGCGCATAAGGTTGACGGGAAAAGATGGCTTGAAACAGCACCCACCTGTGCTGATGTTGGTTGGGTTCGATCAACAGCCAAAGATGAACTTGGGAGAGAAAAGATGGCCGCTGACGGGTTGGAGCGAGAAGTCGCTGAGATGTTGGAAATCGTCGACACTCAGCCGGAGCGCTCCAAGGAGATGTATTGTCAGGTCCAGCAGCGGCTCAAGGAGGCTCGTGAAAACGGCCAGAACATCCCGCCAAATGTTCTCGAAGCCGAGAAGACCATGCGTGTCGTGATGTGCTCAATGTCACAAGGGCGCTGAGTTCAGGGCGATCACGGGGAGCGCTCAGATGAGCCGCGGTGGCCCGGGATCGCCGACAGCGTCTGCAAAGACCTCCAGGCGCGCCCTGACCCCCGGTCAGGACGCGCAACTGCCGCGAACCCGACGGCGCACACGAGCCGGCACAGCCGTCGGGCCTGACCAGTTAGCGCAGAGCCGTCCGATGCGCCCAGGCCCATGCTCCGCGCCAGGAAAGCAGTAGAGCCCGGTGCCGTCATTGCGCACCTGGAATCGCAGCGGGCCGCCTTGCGTGTTGCGCGGGTTGGCCGGCAACGTGGCCGCAAGATAATTGAGCGCGTGGATCCGAGTGCGCGCGCCGGCGCCCGTCACAGGGCGCGGGGCCATATGCATGTTTGTGATTGCGGTCACCTCCACCGCCCATGCCCGCAGGCGTCCGGGGCCTCGGCCCACGACGGTCGACGTGACGCGCCCGCGTCCGTCATCAACCGGCGCAGAGCCCCCCTCCGGCAATGAACCTTCTGTCGATGCACCTTCTGCCGACGAACCTTCTGCCGGCAGATTTCGAGCTGCGTCGTCAGTGACCTCCACCACATCTGAACCGGCGTCTTGTGGCAGGTCAGGTGCCAGGTGCACGCGCCCAACGACACCAAAATCCTTGCAGATCCCCTTGCGCCCCATGTTGGCGGTGCCGTGGTGCAGGAAGTTGCCCAACCCATAAAAGATGACCGCATTGCCGCTGCGCTCCACAGCACGGGGCACATGGGCGTGGTGGCCGATTACAAGATCAATGCCCTTGGTGTCGGCGGCGATCTGGCGCCATTCCTTGATCTGGCGCGCGTCGGTGCGCACGCGGCCTTCAATGCCGTAATGGATCGACAGCATGCGATAGTCCGCAGGCGTCGCGGCAAGTGTATCGGTGACCTGCTTGAAATGGCTGTCGATGCGGTACGCGGCCTGGCCGGGCTTGTTGGCGCCGGCCATGTGGCGGCCGAGGTTGTTGGTCGCTATGCCAATCGAAGAGATTGCGAGCCGATGGCCGTCGAGCGTGAAATTGTCTGACGCCGCAGCCTCGCGCAGGTTTTCGCCAATCCCGGTGATCGAAAACAGCCCTTGGTGCCGACGCCCGCCACCGTCCCCGAGCGCGCGCATCTCGCGCAATGTGTCGCGCAGTCCCGCGACGCCGTAGTCCATCGCGTGATTGTTCGACAACGAGAACACATTGAAGCCGACCGCCATCAACTGCCGGATGCCGTTGGGGTGGGAGCGGAAATTGAACGGACCGCGCTGGCCCTTCAGGTCACGGCGCATGTCGTTGCGCCGGGTGACGATGGTTTCGATGTTTGTAAAGTTCACGTCACCGTCGATCAGCGGGGCGATGCCTCGGGTGGCCTCGGTCCAGGGCTGGCGCCGGCCGTACTTATAGATCCCGGCCGGATGGACAGCCGAGTGGTTGCGGCTGAAGCCGGTGTCTCCGGTGACGACCACGGTGATCACCCCATCGTCAGCGCTTGATCCGCCCTCCTCGGCCTCTCGCCGTGGCCCGGACGGTGAACGGACCGGCCGCCGCGTGGGGATGGCCGAAAGCGCACGGCCTGAAATGCTGGCGAGCGCCTTGTTCTTCTGCGCGGGCACCTGCGCAACGCCAGCCATCGGCGACGCCGCCGTCACAACCGCGGCGGCAACGCACGGTGCCAGCAGGACACGCCACGCGATGGCCCAGTGCCTCGATCGCACTGCACGCGGCGTGGCGGGGACTGTTTTGCCTTGCATCACCATCCTCCTTTGCGGCCCGCTTGGCCATGGCGACCCTCGCGCGCTTTGACACCACGCGGCACACGCGTCACCTATGGGCGCACCCTGGCGCCGGTATGACAACCACCTGAGCGATGCGCGGTCTGTGCGGGGGCAGCATCACGGCGAGATGACCATGAAAGCAGCAGATGCCGACATTTTTATTCTGCCGGGCCTTGGCGGCGGCTCACCAGATCACTGGTATCGCCGGTGGGAGCCACGCCTGTCATCCTCGCGCGTGCTGCAGCAGGAGGACTGGGACAACCCCTTGCGTGAGGATTGGGTCAGCGTGCTAACCGGCGCGATCAGCGAAGCGGAAAAGCCGGTTGTTTTGATCGCCCATTCACTGGGAACACTGGCCGTCACCCATGCCCTGTGTGGACGCTACGATCAGACAAAGGTCCGCGGCGCGTTTCTGGTGGGCGTGCCCGATCCCGAGCTTGTGGCGGAAAAGTATCCCGAGGCCGGCACGTTCGCGCCAGCCAAACGTGACCCGCTGCCGTTCCCCTCTCTGGTGGTGGCGAGCCGAACAGATGAGTTCTGCGACTATGACGTCGCCGCCGACCTTGCCAACGCCTGGGGCTCGCTGCTGATCGACGCCGGTGACAGCGGCCACCTCAATGCCGACAGCGGTCATGGTCCGTGGCCTGAAGGCACCTTCGTCTTTGCCCGCTTCCTGTCGCGCCTTCAGCCCGAAGACTGACTGCGCAACGTTGTCGAACCACAGACCGGGTCGGCTCAAGCGTACGCGTCTGCGCCCGCTTCGGCATGGATTGCGGTGAGCAGAGAGCCGCGGCCGGGCGTGCCGCTTGGCCCCGGATCGCGCGCAACGAATTGGGAAACACGGCGCTCCAACTTGAGGTACGCCCGGTGGAACGCCCAGAAGCGCGCGTCCTCATCATCGGCCGGCACGCGCGATGGATCGGAAATGCCCCAGTGGGCGGTGGCCGGGTGACCGGGCCAGACCGGGCACGCCTCGCCGGCGGCGTCATCGCATACGGTGATGATCACATCCATGGTGGGCGCATCCGGCCCGGCGAATACGTCCCAAGACTTCGATGCAAATCCGCTGACGTCATAGCCTTGTGCGGCGAGGAAGGTGAGCGCCATGGGATTGACCGTGCCGCGCGGCGTGCTGCCGGCGCTGTGGCCCACGTACCGGCCCGCGCCGTGGCGGTTCATGAGGGCTTCGGCGAGCACAGAGCGGGCGGAATTGTGCGTGCACAAGAACAGGACGTTGGTGACGTTGTCAGTCATGGTGGCAACGCGGCTCCTTCATATCGACGGTCGTTGATGCAGTACGGGCACCGACGACCTGCGACCAGTGTGCGCGTGCCACAGGTCGCCAGTTCACTCTGCTGACGGGATCGACCGAATGGTGACACCCATGACCCACACGCTGGAGCGCGTCGGCGACGGTGATCTGGATCGGCTTTGCCAGTTGGTGGCGGCGTACCACGCCTTTGAGGGCATCGTGCAGACGCCGGAGCGACGCCGCGTGGTGATGCGTGATCTGCTGGCCAATCCGGCCTGGGGTGCGGTCTGGTTCGTGCACGCCAAATCGCGTGAGACCCGGACCGACACCGGCGCCGCACCACCTGCAATCGCCGGTTACGTGGCCGTGGTTTACGGCTACTCCATCGAGTTGGGCGGCCGCGATGCGATTGTCGATGAGTTGTATCTCAGCCCACCATTCCGGGGCGCGGGGCTTGGGCGGGCGGTGCTGGCCGATGTGATGGAGCGCGTCGCAGCGCACGGCATCATCGCACTGCACCTGGAAGTGGACACCACCAACGCGCGCGCCCGCCGCCTCTATGAAGCGTGCGGATTTTCCGTGCGCGACAAGTACCACCTGATGACGGCGCGGCTGGGCGTGAGGCAAATGGAAAGCCGCACGTCGCATCTGACGGTCGTCTAGAGCGGGGCACCAAGCGCTCGCCCATCGCGCCTGATAAAGAAGACCCCAAGGCTCCCGCCCACGGCGGCGACGCCGGCCATGGCGAGGAAGGCACCCGCGCCGTGGGCAGCGAATAATGGTCCGCTTGCCCACATCACCGCGCCCATCACGACGCCTGCGGCCAGCGCTGCGTAAAGGCTCTGAGCGGTGGCGCCGCGTTCCGGCGCAACATGGCGCTCAATGAAGCCGATGGTCGCCAAATGCGTGGCGCCGAACGTGAACGCATGCAGCGTCTGCAATGCGAATAACGCAGCGAGCGGCGGGTCAAGCGCCGTCAAGGGCCAGCGGATGAGTGCCGCGCCCACGCCCGCCATCAGCCAGGCCAGCGGCGTGATCCGGCCCCGCCAGCGCCCAGCCACGGCAAACAGCGCCACCTCCGCCAGAACGCCAACCGTCCACAGCCAGCCGATCGTGCCGCCATCGATCCCGCGCGCTGACCAGTGAATGGCGCTGAAGGCGTAGAACACCGCGTGCGAGGCCTGCACCAGCGCCGTGGCGAGTCCGAAGACGAGGAACGTGCGTGATGCCAACAACGTGCGCAGGCCGGCGAGACGCGACGGCCGGCCCTGGTCCGCCCGTGTCGCATCCGAAGCGATGGACCCGGTGACGGCCACGGCGCCTGTCGCGGCCAACGGCTCTGTCGGCGCGGCGGTCGCCGCTGACAGGCCTCGGACTGTATTGCCCTGGCCAAAGCGCGGACTGGCCCAGGCAGCGGCCACAAGCGCCACGCTGCCGGCAAGCATCATGGCCGTGACGGCCGACGGCCCAAAGCCTGCCACAAGGTAACCGCCGCCGAGCGTGCCGCCGACGAACGCCAGCGAGCCCCACAGCCGCGCGCGGCCATAGTCGATCCCCGCCACCCGCACAGCCCGCAGGGAAAGGTCCTCGCCCAAAGGGATGAGCGACTGGACCGCCAGCGTCACCACCATGAGCACGGCTCCGGCGAGGATGGCCGAGAGCAGCCGCGCCCCCTCGGCCGTGTTGGGCTCACCGTCGCCTGGCGGGGGCGAAGTGGCCGGCGCGATCAGCGTGAGCAAGACCATGCCGGCCAGTGCCATCGCGGCGATGCCGACGATCAGCAGATGCGGCCGCGTGGCCGTGTCAACCGCGACACCCAGTGCCGGCGTCACCACGAGGCGGGCGAGCATTGGGCTTGCGATCAGTGCGGCAACCGCCGTTGGCCCAAGCCCGATCGCCTGCAGCCAGAGCGGCGCATAGGCCATGGCCACGCCGAGGAGAAAAAAGATCGCTGCGAAGAACGCCGCAATGCGCACGGCGATGCCCGTCGCGGCAGGCTCTGGCATGGCCCCGCCCATGCGTCCCACCTGCTCCACCGGCGTCAGTGGGATTGACCGGACGCAGATGCGCCGTTGAGGCCGGTATCCTGCCCGTGCGTGGCAAGCTGCGCACCCAAGAGGACCTCCGGCAGATGGCGGTCGTCCAGCTCAAGACATCGGCGGAAAACCGGGGCATCCACGTTGCCGCCCGACAGCACGACGACGACGGTCTTGCCCCGCGCATCGAAGACGCCGCTCAGCAGCGCCGCGAGCGCGACCGCCCCGCCTGGCTCTACGGCCAGCTTGAGCCGTTCAAACGCAAAGCGCATGGCCACCATGACAGCCGCGTCATCGACCACACACCCTTGCGACAGTCGCGCCTTGCAAATCTCAAACGTCACAGCGCCTGGCATCGGCGACAGCAGCGCGTCGCACAGCGGTGAGCGTTGGCGTCCATCATGCAGATCCGTCGCGAGACGCTCACCCGCCGCCAGCGACCGGATGAAATCATCGTGGCCAATCGGCTCGACGGGGACAATCGCGAGGTTCGGGTCCAGCGACTGCATGGCAAGCGTGATGCCGCTGATGAGACCGCCGCCGCCGACCGGAACCAGCACGGCATCAGCGTCTGCCGGGGGTTCCGCCGCTTCCAGTTCATCGAGGATCTCAAGGCCAACCGTGCCCTGGCCGGCGATCACGTCGCGCTGGTCATAGGGGGGGATGAAAAAGGCGCGGTCGCGCGCCGCGATTGACTGCGCGATGGCCGCCCTGTCCTCGGTCAACCGATTGTAGGGAATAACCTCGCCACCGGCCTCGCGCACCCCGCGCACCTTGATGGCCGGCGCGTCGCCCGGCATCACGATTTGTGAGCGAAGGCCGAGAAGCCGTGCAGCCTCCGCCACGCCCTGCGCGTGATTGCCTGAGGAACAGGCCACCACGCCGCCTGGGTATTGGTCCCGTTCGACCTTTCTCGCGGCGTTGAACGCACCGCGGAACTTGAAGGCGCCCTTGCGCTGCTGACACTCAGGCTTGATGAAGATCCGCCCGCCAGTGGCGGCATCGAGATCCGGGGAGGTTCGCAGCGGCGTGGCAAGCAGGTGGGGCCGCAGCGCATCGCGTGCGGCTTCGATGTCAGCCAGGGACGGTATGGCCTGGCGCAAGGCCACCCCTCGCGTGCCGTCGGCATGCGCCATATCACCGTCAGACGTCGGCACGACCTGCCCAGAGCAGGCGTCGTCGTCCGCCACCTCACCTGCCGTCATTGCTCGCTCGTCCTCCCGACTGTCCGTCTTTTTTGTCGCAGCGCGGGAGATGCGCAACCATCCGGCGCCGGCTCTTCTTGGACGTCCACTCGCCGGTCCGGCCTAGGCTCGTTCTGCGCCTTGGAAAAGAAAAAAGCGCAATCAGCCCACGACGGCATTCAGCGCGGTGGAGACCTCAATCGTGCCAGGACACGACCAACGATGGAGCGGGCAGAATATTGGACATTGGTCGTGTGGCGAGCGCGCAGGCCGGCGGGCGGCACCGCGCAAGTGGCGGGATCCGAACCCGATCGTCATCGGACGAAGCCGGCCTCGCCGGGCAACGCAACGCCATGATGAGACCCGTGATGGTCAAAGTGTGCGCGGCTGACGTTCGCCAGGAACAGCTCCGCACACGCCCTCCAACTGAAGCCTTCAGCATGACCGCGTACATCGGCGCGCGGGCAATGCATTGCGGCCCTGATCGCGTGTGCCAGCGCCTCTGGCGATGGCTCGTCAGCCAGCACGCCGGACACGCCGGGTGCGACGACGTCCTTTGGACCCGTCACATCAAAGCCGGCCACCGGTACGCCGCTTGCCATGGCCTCCAGTAAGACAATACCGAATGTGTCGGTGAGGCTGGGGAAGACGAAAACATCCGCATCGGCATATATGGCCGCCAGTTCCCGCCCCTCCTTTTTGCCAAGGAACCGGGCATCCGGATACCGGGCGGCCAGAACTTCGCGTTCAGGACCGTCACCAACGACAATTTTCTCCCCAGCGACCGGCGATTGCAGAAAAGTTTCCAGGTTCTTTTCGACCGCCAAGCGTCCGACATAAAGGAGCCGGGGCACGCTGCGCGGATCAAGCGGACGGGTGCGGTTGCGTGGATGGAACATCTCGGTATCGACGCCGCGGGTCCACCGCATCACGGAAGAGAACCCCTTGCGCTCCAGTTCACTGCGCAGCGACGGCGTGGCCACCATTGTGCCCGTACCGGCGTTATGGAACCAGCGCTCAAAGGCGTATCCCCAGCTGACGGGCACCGGCATGCGCGCCGCAACATATTCCGGAAAGCGGGTGTGGTAGGCGGTGGTGAACGCCTGCTTTTGCGAGATGGCCCAGCGACGCGTCCAGAGCCCAAGCGGGCCTTCCGTGGCGATGTGAATGAAGTGCGGCCGCGCGGCCTCGATGGCACGCCGTACGCTGCCCGGCCCAACCACGGCCAGCCGAATTTCCGGGTAGGTCGGCATTGGCAGGGTGCGATGCCCCTGCGGCGTCAGGAATGTGACCTCCACCCCCATCGCCTGCAGTTCCTGCTGCACGCGTTCATAGGTGCGCACGACCCCGTTCACCTGGGGATGCCAAGCGTCCGTCACGATCAGAATGCGGGGCGTCGGCAGTCGCTGTTCCATCCCATGACCGGCTTGGGTGTTGAAGCGGATCGTTTGTATGCGCTTGCGCACAACGCCCGGCAACCTGAAGAAAACGCGCGGGGGCTGGAAACATCAAACCCGCCAAGCTTTGCGGCATGTCCGTGCCAGACAGCAACATCGAACAAAATGATGTCGTGACGGGGCCGCGCGCAGGCCGTCAGACCGCCAGAGCTTCTTGGGAGCCGGCCGTCCCACGTGACCCAACGGCGGAAAGAAAGCCGCTCGACTGCAGATCAGCCCACCGCAACAATTCCATGCTGCCGTCCCGGTGCTCGACCACGGCCGTGCAGCTTTCCACCCAATCGCCCGTGTTGATGTAGGCCACATCACCGATCTGGCGCACAGCGGCGTGGTGAATGTGCCCGCAGATGATGCCCTGGGCCTCGCGCCGGGTGGCCTCGCGCGCCAGCGTGTTCTCATAGTTGCCGATGAAGTTGACCGCCTGCTTCACCTTGCGTTTGAGAAAGGCTGACAGCGACCAATAGCCCATGCCGGCAGTGCGCCGAGCCCGGTTCAGCTTGGTGTTGATCCACAGCGCAGCGTTGTAGGCCTTGTCGCCCAGATGGGCCAGCCAGGGGGCATGACACACGACAACGTCAAACTCGTCACCGTGCATGACCACGAACCGTCGGCCGTCCGCTGTCAAATGGATGTCGTTCATGCGCAGCGATACCGGACCGAAATCCTGACCGCAATAAGGGCGGAGCGCCTCGTCATGGTTGCCCGGGATCAGTATCAGCCGCGCCCCGCGCCGTGCCTTGCGCAACAACGCCTGCAGAACGGCATTGTGGGTGTGGGGCCAATGGGGATGCTTCTGAATACGCCACACGTCAACGATGTCACCGACGAGGTAGATCGTGTCGGCGTCCACCCGCTCCAGAAACGTAAGCAGTTCATCGGCCTTTGCGTTCTTGGTGCCCAGGTGGAAATCCGACAGGAAGAGCGTGCGGAATGCGCGCCGATCCGTCGGTTCATCTTCCACATCGCCGGTCGTGGCGGTGCCGATGAATGCCAATGCCGTTTCCATGAATGCCTGCCCCTCAGGGGACAGTGCCCGAGGACGTTCGGCTTGGGCATTTGTGGGCCCGGTGGCGCTCGCCGTGGGATAAGCGGCGGGTCGCCGATCTAACGGATTGGCGGCGCTTTGCCGCCGTGGCGACCCGGACGTATCCGCGGCCTCCGACCACTGCTGGTCGTGCTCCTTCGGCGCACGTGGATCGTCGGCGGTTTTCGCTTGCGGCGTTGAAACAGGACGTGTCGCCGCTCCGGAAGCGGTCGCCTCAGCGCTGTTCTTGGAGTTCTCGCTCACGCTGGCCCCCGTGCCGACGTGCCCAAGCGCTTACGGCCTCGGCGGTCCCCTCATTCGCTTCGACGTAGCACAGGTCCGCCGTCAAGTGGCGAAAAGAACAGCGGCGGTGTGTCGTTGTCGTGGAGAATGACCGGCGCAAGGAGCTCAGCGGCGGACTGCCGCAGACCGGGCGCCCTGATCACACCGACGCGGGCGGATGCCCCAACCGGCATCCCACAAAGCAAACGGGCGCCGCATGGGCGCCCATATCACTTTCACATCGGCCATCATGGGTGGGCTCTTGAAGCCATCAGAGGAACGATCCCGCGCCGCCCACCCGACGGTTCGTGCATCACTTGAAGGGGATTTCCTCGACCACGCCGAACTTGGTGCGCAATCCGACCGAAATGATGTCCACCGCGCTGTCAGATTCACCCTCGAACGTCACGCCAGGGTTGGAGATGCTTTCACGCTCAATGTCGCCGTCTTCAGCGAAGATGTGCGTGTAGGCAAAATCAATAGTGGTGTTGCTCGGCCCCATGCCCAGAAGGTCGGGCATGATGTTGCCGGCCTTGTAGGAGAACCCGCCCGAGGCCCAGATGCGGTCGGTATCCGGCACCGCTGTCAGGCGCTGCTCAGCCTTCTGGATTGGCGATTCTTCGTAGGCGATGCCGAGGCGCAGCGTCAGGTCGTCCGTATGGTCCACCTCAAGGCCAAGGGATGCGAACCATGCATCGTCCCAGTCGGCGACCAGCGATGCATAGGTTTCGCCTTCAACGGCGTTGCCCAGCGTTGAAGCCAGTTCAACGCCAAACGGGTTAATGCTGGTGGCGGTGACGACCGTCGAATTGTTTTCGTTGGCAATGATGTCAAGCTGGTTGAAGTCACTCCACTGCGTCCACTCATACGTGGCGCTCAAGCGGACGCGCTCGCTCAACTCCTGCTGGATCGAGATCGTCACGATGTCGGGCGTCGTCAATTCGACGTCAGCCGAGAAGCGCGACCCGGTGACGTTGTCGCCGAACTCACCTTCAAGTTCGTATTGAATCTCAGATCGATAACCAATGCCGATGCGCGTTGTTGAGGTCGGCTGCAGGTTCACACCAACCGTCCAACCAACGTTAACGTCATCACCGTTATAGAAGACGTTGTTGTCGGCGCCCTGGCCGAACTTCAAGGTGCCATCGAGGTAGCCAATCTGCACGCCGGCCGCGACGGAAATGCC
>CAZGNQ010000050.1:14594-16215 GCA_964527285.1 uncultured Hyphomicrobiales bacterium
ACTTCAAGGTGCCATCGAGGTAGCCAATCTGCACGCCGGCCGCGACGGAAATGCCATCTGAGACTTTGTAGCCGAGAGTGGGCGTTGCCACGATATTGAAAATCTTGGACGTCCGCGCGAGCACCGAGCCCGTGTACTGCGGGTTCTCAGGCTCCGTCACAAGACCGAACGGCGCGTTGACCGACGCACCGACGTAAAGGTCCTCACTTAACTGGTAGTTCAGGTAGCTCGCGGAGACGAGCGCCAGCTTCGCGATGTTGCCAGAGGACGCCTCATCGGCACCCGGATTCGGATCGATCACAAGCGGGAAGGCGGTCGCGCTTGGTGATCCGGTTTCCAGGCCATCGACGAGCGTGCCGCCCGTCGTCGTGATCTCGGAGATGCCGCGGATCAGCGCGTAGTGGCTCTCGGTGTTGAAACCGTCCTGGTTGGTCACCGCCGCCGGGTTCCAGTACATGGCACTGAGCGTCTCATTGGCGGCTGAACCGGCGAAAGACATGCCCTGGCTGGTGGTCGACTGCTCACGGATCGCAAAGCCACCGGCGTGCGCCGAAGTCACAGCGGTCGTTGCCAATAGAGCACCCAGAAAGACCTTCGAAAACCCGCGCATCCCTGCCTCACCTCATTGTTGTGAGCTTGTCGCACCCACTTTCCCCATTCCCTCCACTGGTCCACACACCGTTTGCTGCGGCAAGTTTAGACGCTGGCCGGGTCGCTGCTTTTTCCTCGCACAGGCCGTTTTGTGACATTCCCGTCACGCGTGCACGGATCAACTCAGAGGGTTGTCAACAGGGTGGACGAAAAATCGGCGCGCGCTGGATGGAATGCGTTGCCGACTGCTTCGTGCGGCAGGCGTGGGATGGTCCCCCCTCCCGACACACACGCACCGTCAGGACTTACGCTGAGCAGCCACCAGAACTGGCGGGATCACGGCCGTTGAGGTGCATCCGCGGATCAATGCGGATCCCTCGGCCGCTCTCGGCCGCCCTCCTTGGGCCGCCCTCCCTGGGGCCCCCCTGGGCCGCCCTCCCTGGGCCGCCCTCCCTGGGCCGCGCCCTGGGCCGCGCCCTGGGCCGGCGGGGCAACGCCGACCTCGGTGACCGCCATCAGGCCGCCTGCGGCCGCCCCATCCACATGGCCTTCGCACTGCTTACAACGAGGATCAGCGCCGGCAGCAGCAGCATGTCCGTCACAAGCGCAACGAACAGCGTCAGCATGTTGAGGCTGCCGAACTGCTTGAGCGCCGGCAGATCACTGAGCGCAGTGACAGAAAGGCCGGACAGCAGCACCAGCGTTGTGAGGACGAGAACGGGCCCGACCCGCTCAAGTGTGGTCGTGATCGCCTGCTCCACGGTGTGCGCTGTGCGCCGCTCGTGCGTGTAGCGCGACAGGAAGTGGATCGTGTCGTCGACTGCGAGACCGAAGGCCACCGTCAGCGCGATCACGCTGGCATACGCGAGCCCATAGCCGGTGAGATATAGTGCCGAGCCCGCCACGGCGATGGGCAAGAGGTTCGGCATGAAGCTGAGCAGAGCAACCGGTAAAGAACGGAAGGCAACACCGATAAGCGCCACGACGACAACGATGGCCGTCAACAAACCAAACTTGAGCTGCTCGATCA
>CAZGNQ010000051.1:0-16081 GCA_964527285.1 uncultured Hyphomicrobiales bacterium
GTGCCTGTAGGCTGGCCACGCGCGACCTTCAATCCAAAGCCGCGCACCGATCATTCGGGATGCAAAATGCGCCACACAATAAAGAAGGGCACGCCATGTGCCCTTCTCGACGCCGACAAACTCGCCCGTGGATCAATCGACAGCCAACGCCATGTCCAGCAGCTTTTGGCCGTCCGGAACGCTCTCGACAAACTTCTTGTAGGAGGTCTGCTTGGCAATCTCACGCCATGCATTGAACTCCTCGGGCGTCATGTTCTTGATCTCCACGCCGTTGTCCGCAAACGTCTTGGCAGCGGCGGCGTCCTGCTTCTTCGCCTCAGCGAGGTAATAAGCCTCCGCCTTTTCCGCACCAGCGCGGACGGCGGCCTGCTGCTCCGGTGTCAGGCTTTCAAAAGCGGATTTGTTGACCAGCATCGGCTGGTACATGAACCACAGCGCAACATCACCGGCCGGCGTGTAGCACTTCACCTGCTCATAAATGCGGTAGGACACGAAGGACGAGGACGACGTGTTGGCCGCCTGCAAAACGCCTGTCTGCATGGCGTTGTAGATCTCAGACGAAGCCATGGATGCGATCGACGCACCGGCGCCAGCCAACATCTGCTCAAACGACTTTCCGGCCGCACGCGTCTGCAGGCCCTTCACGTCGTCGGGGGAGGTGATGCACTTCTCCTTGCCGGCGAAACCACCTGCGAGGTAACCGTGCACGAGCACCATCACATCGTCCTGCGCCATCAAACCTTCGATCTCGGACATAAAGTCCGAGTTGTTCAGGCGCGCGGCATGATCGTGATTTTTCACAAGGCCCGGCATCAGGGTCAGGTTGTATTGCGGACGCTCACCACCAGCATAGGCGAGCGGAAACACCGTCATATCCAGTTGCCCACGCGACAGCGGGCGGTATTGCTCGCGCGGCTTGAAAAGTGATTTCGACGGAAAGATTTTAATGCTGAGGCCGACGTCAGCCGCTGCCACTTCATCGGCGACAATCTGCGCCACCTTGTGGCGCACATCGCTTGTCGACCACTGGTGGGACAGGCGCAGTTCCTTCGCCTGGGCCGGGACGACAAAAATACATGCAACGGCTGCTGCCGCTGCCAGCTTGCGAAAAACCATGCTGTTATTCTCCCTATGAGCGGGCACGTCGTGGTGCACTGTGCGGCTGTTGACCAACCGTTGCGCTGGACTGTCCGTCAGAAGGAATACAGAGTCAATACGATCGTATACAATCCCACGGCCAATGCGCGGAGCGGACGGCCGCCGACGAGGTCCGTTATGCCCCACCGTCACGCCGACACCATCGCCGACGACCTCGAGCAGCGGATCGTTACCGGTCAGTACGCTGACGGTGAGCGGCTGGATGAGATGCGCCTGTGCGCACACTATGGCGTATCGCGCACGCCCGTACGCGAGGCACTGCTCCGCCTGTCCACAGTCGGCCTTGTGCAGATGGTGACCCACCGCGGCACATTCGTTCGCCAGCCCGGCCCCGTGGAAGTGCTTGAGATGTTTGAGGTTATGGCCGAGCTGGAGGCGTTTTGCGCCCGGCTCGCCGCAGCGCGCATCAGCCAAGAGGGGCTCGACGAACTCAACGCGATCAATGCGCAGTGCCGCAGCGCGCTCGGCCAAGGCCCGGATGCCTATTTCGCAGCGAACGAACGCTTCCACAGGTGCATCCGCGCCAACGCCGGCAACACCTTCCTGGAGGGCGAAGTCCACCGGCTGCACCACCGCCTGCGCGTCTATCGGCGCGTTCAGTTGCGGCTGCGGGGGCGGCCCGAACAATCGATGGCAGAGCACGAGGCCGTACTTGATGCCATCGCTCGCGGCGATGCGGACGGCGCGGCGTCAGCATTGCGGGCCCACGTGGGGGTGCAGGGAGAGAAATTCCGCCATCTGATGCGCCATGTCGAGGAGACAGCGCGACAGGCCAGCGCCGCGGATTGAGCTCGAAGCGCGCCGCGCGCCCGCGCAGTTGGCCATCGCGACGAGCGCAACATGAAGACCTGATCACACCGAACACGCGCCAAATGGCGCAGGGTTAGATCTTCTCGCGCGCGCGCACCTCAATTCCGAACCCTTGCAGGCCGACATAACTGCGCTGTGTCGTGCTCAGCACCCGGATCGACTTGATGCCGAGATCATGCAGGATCTGCGCGCCGAGCCCCACCTCGCGCCACTGGCGTTGGCGCTGGTCCTCGGTTGCGTGGGTCTCACGCCCACCGAAGGCCCCATCCCCGATCACGCCAACGCTGCCCTCGCGCAGATAGACAATCACACCGCGCCCCTCATCCTTGATGCGCGCCATGGCACGTGAGAGCGGGGAATTCTGTGCATTGAAAACA
The DNA here is from genome assembly GCA_964527285.1 of uncultured Hyphomicrobiales bacterium. Lineage (GTDB taxonomy): Bacteria > Pseudomonadota > Alphaproteobacteria > Rhizobiales > CAZGNQ01 > CAZGNQ01. The sequence continues at coordinate 2,346 of CAZGNQ010000051.1, forward strand.
TCGGCAAGCGGCGCCTCGCGGTGCAGGCGCACCGGCACATCCTCTCCCTCACCGATCTGCCCAAAAATCAGCGCATGGTGTTGGAACGGGTCGAACGGTGTCTCGAACGCAATGGCCGTGGCCGGGCCACCCTCGGTGTCCACCGCCATTTCCTGCACGCGTGTCACCAGCTTTTCGCGCGCCTGGCGGTAGGTAATCAGGTCGTTGATCGAAACCATCTTGAGGCTGTGCTCTTCGGCAAACGCCATCAGGTCGTCGCCGCGCTGGACGGAGCCGTCGTCGTTGACGAGCTCTGAGATGAGCCCCACGGGCGGCTGGCCAGCGAGGCGCGCCAGGTCGACGGCGGCCTCGGTATGGCCCGTACGGATCAGCACCCCTCCTTCACGCGCCACCAGGGGGAAGATGTGCCCGGGGCGCACGAAATCCTGCGCACCAACGTTGTGATTGGCGAGCGCCCGCACCGTGTTGCAGCGCTCCTCCGCCGAGATGCCCGTGGTCAGCCCCTCGCGATAATCGACCGACACGGTGAAGGCGGTCGACAGTGGCGCGTCATTGCGCTGGACCATGGGCGCCAGATCCAAACGGGCGGCGTCATCACGGGTCACCGGCACGCAAAGCACCCCGCCCGTGTAGCGCACCATGAAGCCGACCCATTCCGGCGTCGCCATGGAGGCCGCCATGATCAGGTCGCCCTCGTTTTCGCGGTCCTCGTCATCCACCACGATCACGGGCCGACCGGCCGCGATTTCTGCGATGGCTTCGTCGATGGTGTCGAGCTTGAGCGTCATGGGCTGCCTCTGGATGGATGGTCCGCCGGTGGTTCCCGGGGGTAAGACCCCATTCGGTCCGGCGTTCACCCTAAGAAACGTTGAGCATTGGCGCACGGGCGCGCGTCAGGTCCGCACGCGCGTCGCCAACACCACGCCGGTGATGATGAGCGCAAATCCGATGAGCTGGGAGGCCAGCAGCGGTTCGCCGAGCACCACAATCGCCAGAACCGTTCCGTAGAGCGGCACCAGGTGAAGGAACACGGCGGTGCGGTTCCCGCCGATCAGCTCCACACTGCGGTTGTAAAACGCGTAGGCGAATGCGCTCGGAAAGACACTGGCGTACGCGACAGACAATGCCGTGGTCCACGACCATTGCAGGGTGACGCTGCCCGTCAGGTTCTCCACCACGGCGCCAGGGAAATTCATCGCACCGGCGATCAACGAGGTGATGGCAACGAAGCTCAGCCAATGGATGCCGGGACGCTTGCGCAGGTAAGCCGTGTAGAGCCCCCAGCTCACAAAACCCGCCAGGAACCAAAGATCACCCACATTCACCTGCAGCCCGAGGAGGCGCTCCACGTCGCCGCGCGCGATCAGCACCAGGACACCGGTGATCGAGATGGCCATGCCCAGCCCCTGGCGCGCGCTCAGCCGGTCGCCGAAAAGCGCAAAGCCGACAATCGCCACCACAACGGGCGCCGCCGACTGAAGGACGGAGCCGTTGATGGCACTGGTGTGGTTGAGCCCGACGTATTGCAGCGTGTTGAACAACCCGGGTCCCGTCACGCCCAACAGAATGATGATGCCCCAATGTCGCACGATCTCGCGCCAGTCGCGGCGCAGGTGCGGCCAGGCAAACATGAGCAAGAGCAGGCCCGCCAGCGTCCAGCGCAGGCAAGCGAGCGAAATGGGCGGGATGTGCCCGGCCACGCCGCGGCCCAGCACCGTGTTGCCGGCCCAGAACAGGGCCGTCAGCGCCATCAGCAGATATGCGTTGGAAAACGCGGCGCTGAAAAACGAGACCGGCGGGCTGTGGGGCGGCTCAGCAGACGTGGGGGGCGGAGAGGGCTGGTTCATGGGGCGCGGTTGACATGCCGGGACGGTGTTGGCAACGCCCCACGGGGCCCGTTCACCATGCCGCCATCGCCGGATCCTGCCCGGTCGCCGCTCTCGACACGCACCGCAACCTCGCTGAGTTCAACAACAGCCTGCTGGGACACCATGGCCGCCATATCCGCAGTCGTCTTCGATATCGGTAACGTCCTCATCCGTTGGGATCCCCGAAATCTGTACCGCCAGATGTTCGACGATCCCTGCGAGATGGAAGCCTTCCTTGGCGAGGCCTGGACGGCGGAATGGGCGATGAAGGTGGACGCCGGGCTGCCCTGGGACGAGGCCGTGCGCGCGATTGCGGGCCAGCACCCTGAAAAGGTGGAGCTGATTGAGGCATTCGATACGCGCTGGCATGAGATGGTCGATGGCGAAATCGAGACCAGCGTGTCGCTGATGGCGAACCTGAAGGACAAGGGCTTGCCCGTTTACGGCCTCACCAATTTCCCACACGATAAGTATGTTCAGACCGTACCACACCACAATTTTTTCCGGTTGTTCGACGGCGTGGTCGTCTCGGGCGTGGAAAAGGTTGCAAAGCCCGATCCTAAAATCTTCGAGATCCTGATTGAGCGCTTCGCTCTTCATCCTGAAAAGACGTTTTACATCGATGACAACGCCGATAACATTGCTGCAGGGCGCAGGCTTGGCCTCGTTGCGCACCATTACCAAAGCGCCGACGCGCTGGCGGAGCACGTGCGCGAACTCGGTCTTGACTGACGGCGGTCTGGTCGACGCGCGCGCGCGTCCGAGCAGCAGGGCCGGCGCGCGGGATGACGCAAGTGCACTGGTCGCGAACGAGCGAGCGGGGGAGACCGCGCATGGCTGAAACGGCTTCCGGAGGCGCAGACACCGCACTCGCCATGGTGCTGCTGCCGCAAATGGTGGTTCCGCAACCTGCGGACCTCGACGCAGCGGCACGCAACGCCGGCCTTGGCGCGCTCGATTTCAACGTTCAGGCCGACGCACCCAACACCATCGTATTCAGGATCTCAGCGGGCTTCGGCTTCATCTCCTTCGCCCAGTCCCCCGTTGATCCTGCGGAATTGCAGCTCCCCGTGGACAGCGCGTGGTGGTGGCCCGACGCCGCCGCAACCGTCGCCACACACCAGGCGCACCTCATCGTCGGTGTCTTTGGACAAACCGACAACCCGCTGATGACCCGCATACTCCTGACCAAGCTTCTTGGCCTGGTCGCCCAGCTTTCGGGCGCGTCAGCCGTGTTCTGGAGCGAGGGCAGTGTGCTGCGCTCAACGCCGGATTTTCTGGCGCTCAGCGCCGAAATCGGGCCGGCGGCGATCGACACTCGGTTGTGGATCAATGCGCTGATCGAGTCCGATCCTGAAGCTGGCGCAACACCTTCGCCCGATGGGACCGTCGCATTGATGGCACTGACGCGCGGGCTTGAGGCCTTCCAGCAAATGGACATCCAGACCCGCGCTGCTTTTGTTCAGCCGCAGCAGCTTTTCGATACGCTGCACAATTTTGCCAACTACCTGATCACCCGCGGCGCCGTGGTGGCCGATGGGGACACCGTGGGCCACACACAGGTGGAGCGCATTACGGTGCGCCATCAGCCCAACCTGCGCGATGCGCAGACACTGGCGTATCAACTGGTCTGGCCGCAGCCGGCGATGGCCTGAAGTGCGGGGCGAATCGCACGCGTTTCATCGGGCTTGTGTCGTCCAGCCGGCGTGCGACGTCTCTCGGGCGTCGGATGCGCACAGGTTCGACGCCGGTTTGACGCGTTGCCCCGCAATGTTGCGCTTGTCGATGGACGCCCGGCACGTGTAGCCGTTGCGCCTTGCGCAGACACGAGGCCGCGCACGCGCTGTTGGCAACGCAGGCTTCATTGACGGACGGGCACAGCAACAAATGACAAATGTGGTGGTGGTCGGCGCCCAGTGGGGCGACGAGGGCAAGGGCAAAATCGTCGATTGGCTGTCGGAGCGCGCTGACATTGTGGTGCGCTTCCAGGGCGGTCACAACGCCGGTCACACCCTCGTGGTCGATGGCACCACCTACAAACTCTCGCTCCTGCCGTCGGGTGTGGTGCGCGGCGGCAAGATGTCGGTCATCGGCAACGGCGTCGTCATTGACCCCTGGGCGCTCGCCGATGAAATCGCACGCCTGCGGGACCAGGGGGTCGAGATTTCGAGCGACTGCCTGCGCATTGCGGAGAACGCCACGCTGATCTTGCCGCTGCACCGCGAGTTGGACGCCTTGCGCGAGGCCGCTGCGGGCGCTGGCCAGATCGGGACAACCCGTCGCGGCATTGGCCCAGCCTATGAGGACAAGGTCGGCCGGCGGGCGATCCGCGTGCAGGACCTGCGCAATCTGCAAAGCCTTGAAGGCAAAATAGAGCGGATCCTGACCCACCACAACGCCCTGAGGCGTGGGCTCGGGCACGCTGAAGTGGAGGCAGAGACGCTCCACCGCGAGTTGTCCGACATCGCCCCGCAGATCCTGCCCTACTGCGACAGCATCTGGGCCCTGCTGGACCGCGAGCGCCGGATCGGCCGGCGGATCCTGTTTGAAGGCGCACAAGGCGCCCTGCTCGACATCGACCACGGCACCTATCCGTTCGTCACGTCCTCAAACACGGTCGCATCGCAGGCCGCCACCGGGGCCGGCGTCGGCCCGGGCAGCCTCGGCTATGTGCTTGGCATCGTCAAAGCCTACACCACCCGGGTTGGCATGGGGCCGATGCCTACAGAGTTGCATGACGAAGAGGGCCAACGCCTGGGCGAGCGGGGCCATGAGTTCGGCACCGTCACCGGGCGCCAGCGCCGCTGCGGCTGGTTTGATGCCTGCCTCGTGCGCCAGACCATCAAGGTCTCCGGGATCACCGGCATCGCACTGACGAAGCTGGACGTCCTGGACGGCTTCAAGCGGCTGCGCGTGTGCGTGGGCTATGAGCTGGACGGTCTGCGGATCGACTATCTGCCGGCTGGCCAGGGTGCGCAAAGCCGCTGTGTGCCCATCTATGAGGATCTTGAGGGCTGGGATGAATCGACGGCGGGAGCCCGGTCCTGGGCGGACCTGCCAGCCCAGGCCATCAAGTATGTGCGCCGCGTCGAGGAGCTGATCGAGGCGCCGGTTGCGCTGCTCTCAACGAGCCCCGAGCGCGACGACACCATCCTGGTGCACGATCCGTTCGAGGATTGACGCCGTCATCGCCGGTCTGAACGGCGCGCCGAGGGCGGTATCGCGGCTTCATTTGCGAGGTTTTGGCCATGCCGCTGGTCGCGCCGCTGGCAGCGTTCTGTCTTGTATGCGTGGCCGTGTTCCATTTGGCGCGCAGCATCGCCAGGGCCGCCGATTGGGGCTGGCCGGTGAAGCTGTTGGCGCAGGGGGCGGTGTGGCTGGGCGCTGTTGTTGCTCATGTGACGGTGTTCGTTGCGTTGGCGGCGGCGGAATACGACGGCACCTGCGACGCCCTCCTCGACGGTCGTAAACGCACTTGCAGTGCTTTTGAGTTCCTGGCCGATGCGGCCTTTCTTGTGACCATTTTCTCGCTGCTCTTTTTTGTGGGCTACGCGATTGCGATCGTGCTCGGGGCCATCGCCGGTCGCCGCATGAGGCCCTGAGGACAGCAGCATCAGCACGCAAGGCCACTGATCCCGGCCTTCGCGGTGCTGTCACGTGGCGGCGCTAATATAGCTGCGGTGGTTGAACCAGGCTCGTTACCCAGCAAGCGGAACAGACACTCATGGCCCAATCTCGCACGCGCGCTCGATGTGGTTTCCGTGCTGCGGCGACGCTCTTTGCGAGCCTTGCCGTTGGAATGGCAGCCCCCCTCAAAGCGGGGCAGGCGCAATCGCAGTCGCCCGCGTCGAGCGCCGTGGCCTCCCCTGGCGCCACGGCAAAGGCCGATGATGTCCTGCGCATCGTGGCCCTCGGCGACATGCCCTATGGCAGCGGCTCAGCCGTAGCAGACGCGTTCAAGGCGCTGTTGGGGCGCATCAATGAGCTTGGTCCGGACACCGTCCTGCACATCGGCGACACAAAATCCGGCGGCAGCCCCTGTTCAGATGCCGTCCTCGACGAACAACTCCGCCTAATGAACACGCTGAACGCTGCCGTGCTCTACACGCCGGGCGATAATGAGTGGACCGACTGTTACCGGTCATCTGCGGGCGGCTTCGACCCGCTGGAGCGTCTGGCGTACATTCGGCGCACGTACTTCGCCGCGCCAAAGGCCTTGGGACAGAACCGCCGGCCACTCGTGCGCCAATCCGAACGATTGGGCGGCTACGAAACGTATGTCGAGAACGCCCGCGAGGAGGCAAAAGGCGTGCTCGTCGTCACGGCCCATGTCGTCGGCTCCAACAATGGGTTCGAGGTCCATTCACCGGCCGCCGCGCAGGAGTTTTTCCAACGCGACGCCGCCAACATCGCCTGGCTGACTGACAGCTTTGCCTATGCCAAGAGCCGCACCATCAAGGCGATCGTGCTCGCCATCCATGCCGACATGTTCGAGTTCGACTTCAATGCCTTTGGCAAGCGGCGCTTCCTGCGCCATTCAGGCTTCAAGAACTTCGGTGACGCGCTCGTGGCCCAAGCGAAGGACTTCGAGGGGCAAGTCCTGCTGGTCTACGGAGACAGCCACAAGTTCCAGATTTTCCATCCTTTTGTTGGCTTGGCCGACAACATCACGGCGCTGGAGGTATACGGCGCCAGCCGCATGCACGCGGTCGCCATTGATGTGCGGGCCAACGATCCTGCACCTTTTGCCTTCCGTCGGGTGACCAACCCGGTCCAACTGGACTAGGTATGGTGCCGCTGGCCCACCGGCCAGCGCCGATTGATCGGGTGTGCAGCGCTCGATCAAGACGCACAACTGGCGTGCCTGGATCAGCCGACAGCGCATCAGGCGTCGAACGGCGAGTGCGCTCTGGCACACAACATCCGGCGATGCCGAGCGGCGATCCGAGCGCAGACGCTTCGCCAATCCCGGCGGAGCGACGCGCAGCGCGGCCCAACATGCGTGCCGCGGCCGCCCCACCTGCGAGGACCTCACGATGGAAGATGGAACAGTTGTTTCCGAGGAAAACATTTTCGAACAATCGACGGGCGACGGCGACACCATGGGCGGGCGTATTTGCCGCGCACGCGACGCCATGGGCCTTTCCACGGCACAATTGGCGCGCCGGCTGGGGGTCAAATCCACCACTCTGGCGGGCTGGGAGCTTGACCGTGCAGAGCCGCGCTCCAACAAGCTCGTGATGTTGGCCGGTGTGCTCAACGTCAGCCCCTCCTGGCTTCTCACCGGCCTCGGCGAGAGCCCGAGCAGTGAGATCAACCCGGGCCAGATTGAAGCCATCCGCCAGCAGGTCGAGACGATGCGCGATCAGATGCGCGCAATGGTTGAGCAGATGGATCAGGTCATCGAACGCCTGGACAGCTTCACCCACTTCAACAGTTGAGTGCCGCGCGTGCCCGTCGCGCCGGAGATGGCGCTTATGCTTGAGCGCCTGCGAGCATTGCCCCGTGGGGCGCGGGCGGGCGCAGCGCAGATTGCGGCGGCTGCGGACGCCACCGCTGCACAGGCCGCATGCGAGCGCATCTTCTGGTCAACCGCCTACAACCCACCGGACGAGCCGGAAGCGCAGGCCGCCTACCTGTGGCGGTGGTGCGCGCGCTACGCGGCCCGCTGGCCCGATTGGTTCATCTGCGCGCGTGTGCCCGACGCGAGGGCGCCATCGGCCTGCAGCCCGATTGTCGGTTACATTGCCGGCTGCCCCCAACCCCTGCCGGACCACTCTCGGCCGTTCGCGCTTGATCCGACGGCTCTGTTTGCAGACCAGCTCATCGCATTCCCCGCCCACCTGCACATCAACGTCGCTCCGTCTCACCAATCCACAGGTATCGGCGCGCTGCTGATCAAGGCCCTGGCAGAGGACCTGCGCGCCCGCCGCCCCGATCTGCGCGGCCTCAACGCCATCACCGCGCACGGCGCGCGCAATCAGGCGTTCTACGCCCGCAACGGCTTTGCCTGCGTGGGACCGCGCGACTGGTATGGCACGCCGCTCGCCATGATGACGCTGCGCGTGTGTCACGAGCGGGACCTGAGAGCTCCGTATAAAGTGCGAAGTAATCATTAATTCGTTGTGCGTCGGCGTGCCCCGTGCGCGTCGTACAGTTGACGAGGATTAGACCTTCGTCTCCACTGCCACTGGCTCGCCTTGCGGGGCCGTTCGGTAAAATATACCACTTTTGGAGGTTTTTGATGAAGTTTGGATTGAGCGCAGCGCTGGCGACCGCCGGCCTCGTCGCGATGGCGGGTGCGGCAAGTGCACAGGACGGCAAAGCCACTCTTGAGGCAGTCAAGGAAAAGGGCTTCGTCCAGTGTGGTGTGAGCCAGGGGCTTCCGGGCTTCTCCAGCACAGACGATTCCGGCAACTGGACCGGCATTGACGTCGACCTGTGCCGCGCCGTTGCGGCCGCCGTCTTCGGCGATGCCTCCAAAGTCAAATTCACGCCGCTGTCGGCCAAGGAGCGCTTCACGGCACTGCAGTCCGGCGAAGTCGACATGCTCTCGCGCAACACGACCTGGACGATGACGCGCGACACGGGCCTCGGCCTGAACTTTGCGGGCGTCAACTATTACGACGGTCAGGGCTTCATGGTCCGCACGAGCCTGGGCGTGAAGAGCGCACTTGAGCTGGCCGGCGCTGCTGTCTGCACGAACACGGGCACGACGACAGAGCTGAACGTCGCCGACTACTTCCGCGCAAACAACATGGAATACACTGTTGTTGCGTTCGAAAAGGCCGACGAAGTCGTCCAGGCCTATGATGCCGGGCGTTGCGACGTTTACACGACGGACCGTTCGGGCCTCGCTGCCCAGCGTCTCAAGCTGGCCGCGCCGGGTGCGCACAAGGTGCTGCCCGAAGTCATCTCCAAGGAGCCGCTGGGGCCGGTGGTCCGGCAGGGCGATGACGACTGGTTCAACATCGTCAAGTGGACGCATTTCGCCATGGTGAATGCCGAAGAGCTCGGCGTGACGTCGGCCAATGCTGACGAGATGAAGGGCTCCGACAACCCGTCGATCAAGCGCCTCCTGGGCACCGAGGGCGACTTCGGCACCAAGATCGGCGTGTCCAACGACTGGGGCTACAACATCATCAAGAATGTTGGCAACTACGGAGAAGTTTACGAAAAGAACGTCGGCCCGAACACGCCGCTGAAGCTGGAGCGTGGTTCCAACGCGCTGTGGACGAACGGTGGCCTGCAGTACGCACCGCCGATCCGCTAATCGTCACACGACTTGGTCTCGGGCCCTGCGCTGCCGACTGATGGCGGTGGCTGTGGCCTGAGCCTGTGAACACGCGCCGCTTGGCCATCGCGGCCGGCGGCGTTTTCTTTGTGACAGCTTTTTTACGCGCATTGGCCGTCAGGCCATCGACAAAGCGAAACAATTGGCTCCACACTCGCGAGCGCGCCGACGCAGCGTTCGGCGGATGAGTTGGGCCAGCCCACGGCGCGAAATCGCGTTATCGACGTTGCAAGACGTATTGTTCCTTATTCGCCAGATTGGCGTATCGTCGGAACAAGTGACAACAAGGGCAGGTGCATGGCCGTCGATACCGATCGCTCATTGAGCGGTGACCGAGAGACTTCACCGGCCCGCGCGGGGTCCGATGGCGGTCGCGGCGATCTGGTGCGTTCCTACCTCTACAATCCAACCGTTCGCTCGATTGCGACGCAGGTGACGCTGGTCGCCCTCATCATCTGGGGCTTTTACGAACTCGCCCAGAACACCGCTGCCAACCTCGCCCGCCAGGGCATCGCGTCCGGTTTTGGATTTCTCGACAACACGGCCAGTTTTGACATCATCCAGACGCTGATCCCTTACTCGGCGACCAGCACCTATTGGGACACATTCGTTGTCGGCCTGCTCAACACCATTCTGGTATCTGCGGTTGGCATTCTGCTGGCCACGGTCATCGGCTTTCTTGTTGGGGTGGCGCGACTGTCCAACAACTGGGTGATTTCCAAACTGGCGCTGGGCTATGTCGAAATCATGCGGAACATTCCGCTGCTGCTGTGGATTTTCATTTGGTACTTTGCCGTGCTGCGGGCATTGCCGCTGCCGCGCGCCGAGCCACTCACGCTTATTCCTGGAGCCGCCTACATCAATGTGAAGGGGATCTACGCGCCTTCAATCATCACGTCGGAAGGCTTTCAGTTCGTCTGGATTGCTCTTCTGTTGGGCATCCTTGGCGCATTCGCCGTGGATTGGTGGGCCAAGCGCCGACAAGCCTTGACCGGGCAAACCTTCCCGGTCTTCGCCGCCGCTCTTGGCCTGATCCTCGGACTTCCGATCATTGCATTCCTCGCGACGGGCATGCCGGCTGTTCTTGAACTGCCCGAGTTCCGCGACACTGGCCCGATCCTGCGGCGCGGCTTTGTCCAGGATCAAGGCACGAACATCATCCCTGAGTTTCTCGCGCTGCTGCTGGCCCTATCAACCTACACATCCGCCTACATCGGCGAGATCGTGCGCGGCGGCATTCAGGCTGTGAGCCACGGCCAGACGGAGGCCGCCAACGCTCTGGGGATACGCCGCGGTCCGACATTGCGGCTCGTCGTCATTCCGCAGGCCCTGCGGGTCATTATCCCGCCCATGACCAACCAGTATCTCAATCTGACGAAAAACTCGTCGCTCGCCGTGGCCATCGCCTATCCGGATCTTGTTTCGGTCTTCGCTGGCACAACCCTCAATCAGACGGGTCAGGCCGTTGAGATCGTCCTCATGACGATGGCGGTCTATCTCACGTTGTCGATCCTGATCGCGATCGTGATGAACCTTTACAATTCGCGCATCAAACTTGTGGAACGCTAGGAGGAGGACATGAACACACCCTATGTCCGCGACACTTTCGTTTCGCAAAGCGCACCGCCGGTCGGCGAAAGCGGGCTTTTGGCTTGGCTGCGGCGTAATCTTTTTGCTGATATCCCGAACACGATCCTCACTTTGTTCGGGTTGTATCTCGTCTATGCGCTCGTCTGGCCGCTGATTGAATTTGGCGTCCTGGAGGCGTTCTATACCGGCGACGATCGCTCGGACTGCCTGGGCCGTGACGGCGCGTGCTGGCCAATGGTTGTCAGGAAAATCAGCTTCTATCTCTACGGCTTCTACCCCGAACCCGAGCGCTGGCGTGCGGATATCGTGTTCTTCGGTGGGCTGGCGCTCCTCGTTCCTTTCCTCATCCCATCGGTGCCCTTCAAGCGCCTCAACGCGATCGCACTGCTGGGCATCTTCCCGATTGTCGCATTCATTCTGTTGACCGGTGGCAACCTGGAACTTGGCGGATTTCTGTTCGGTGTGGGTCCCGCCATGCTGCCCGACCAAGACGTCGGCGCATTCCTGATTGATTTGGGCATCTTCATCGCTGTTGTGTGCGCGGCGCTTGTGGGGCTTGGCATCGTGCTCGGTATTACACTTGGCGGTGTCGCGCAAATGATTGGCCTAGCGCTCGCCGTGATCGGCGGCGTGGTGGCGTTGTGCGGCATTGATTTTGGCCTTGTGCACGTCGAGACGCGCCAGTGGGGCGGGCTGCTCGTCACGCTTGTGATCGCCATCGTTGGCATCGTCGCCTCGCTGCCCATTGGCATATTGCTGGCCCTCGGTCGGCGATCGGACATGCCGACGGTGAGCCTTGCCTGCACCGGCTTCATCGAATTCTGGCGGGGCATTCCGCTCATCACCGTTCTCTTCATGTCGTCGGTGATGTTTCCGCTGTTTTTGCCGGAAGGCGTGAATTTCGACAAACTTCTGCGGGCTTTGATTGGAGTCACTCTGTTTTCATCCGCCTATATGGCGGAAGTGATCCGCGGCGGCCTCCAGGCCATCCCCAAAGGACAATTCGAAGGCGCGAACGCACTCGGGCTCAGTTATTGGCAATCCATGCGGCTCATCATTCTGCCTCAGGCGATCAAACACGTGATCCCGGGCATTGTGAACAGCTTCATTGCACTGTTCAAAGACACCACGCTCGTCTTGATCATTGGACTGTTTGACCTGCTTGGCGCAGTGCAGAACAGCTTCACGGATGCCAATTGGAGCACACCGGTGCAATCACACACCGGCTATCTGTTCGCCGGGATCATCTTCTGGGTCTTCTGTTTCTCCATGTCGCAGTACTCCTACTTCCTGGAGCGAAAGCTGCACACGGGCCACAAACGCTGATCCTTTCGGACAATATCCCGGGAGGGGAGGGGGCAGGACGCAGGCCCGCCCGACTACGATCATTCGCCGCTGCATTCGTCAGGCATTGGAACTTCGAGCATGAGCACAGCACTGGAAATGAACACCGCGTCTGAAATGTCGTCCGCCGCGGTCACATCCGAGGCGCCGATCATACAGATCGATCAGATGAACAAGTGGTATGGTGATTTCCACGTGCTGCGCGACATCAATCTCGAAGTGGCGCGCGGGGAGCGCATCGTCATTTGCGGCCCTTCAGGCTCAGGCAAGTCCACACTCATTCGGTGCATCAATCGGCTGGAAGAGCATCAGGCCGGAACCATCACGGTCGACGGCATTGAACTGACCGACGATCTCAAAAAAATTGACGAAATCCGCCGCGAGGTCGGCATGGTGTTTCAGCACTTCAATCTGTTTCCACATCTCACCATTATGGAGAATTGCACGCTCGCACCGATCTGGGTGCGCAAAATGCCCAAAGCTGAAGCCGAAAAGACCGCCATGCATTATCTGGAGCGGGTGAAGATCCCCGAGCAGGCGCACAAGTATCCGGGTCAATTGTCTGGCGGCCAGCAACAGCGTGTGGCCATCGCCCGGTCGCTTTGCATGAGCCCGCGCATCATGCTTTTTGATGAGCCGACGTCAGCGCTTGATCCCGAGATGGTCAAGGAAGTGCTGGATGTGATGGTCGGTCTCGCTGAGGAGGGGATGACCATGCTCTGCGTCACCCACGAGATGGGCTTTGCGCGCCAGGTGGCCGACCGCGTGATCTTCATGGACGAGGGCCAGATCGTTGAACAGAACGCGCCTGAGCCCTTCTTCAGCAATCCACAGCACGAGCGCACGAAGCTGTTCTTAGGCCAGATCCTACACTAAGTTCTTGCTCGGAGAGTGACCGCGCCTGTTGAGCAAGACCACCGCCAAGCCGCAAATTTGGAGACTGTCCATCGTCTCCAAGCGCTGGCCTAAATTTCGCGGCCGGTCGGCTTGAGGGCGATCAGAAAGCGCTTGAAATCTCTTTTTGTTCTGATATTGTTCTGCGTGTCAGAGAGGGCCGCGGAACGCATGCGCTTCATCCACACATCGGACATCCACATTGGCAAGGTGGTGCGGCAATTTCCTGCGGACGTCGCCGCCCTCCTGTCCGAAGCGCGCCTAGGCGTGATCGAAACGATCGCGGAAGCGGCTCAGACACGCGGCATTGGGCATGTCGTGGTCGCCGGGGATTTGTATGACCGGCCCGGTCTGCGTCGCGAGCAGTTGCTGGCGCCCATCCGGATCATGGAGCGTGCGCAGCACGTGACGTGGTGGCTGCTGCCGGGAAACCACGATGCGCACGGCCCTGGCGGCGTCTGGGAGCGGCTGGCCGGTGAACCGCTTGCCCCAAACATTCGACTTTTGTTGACACACGATGCGGTCGCAATGGCCGACGGCGTGGAACTTTTGCCGGCTCCGTGTCTGGCTGCTGGCCTCGCCGGCGGACAGGCTGGCCAGGACCCCACGGCGACTTGGCCGGACGCCGAGTGTGATCGAACCGGCATCCGGGTCGGGCTTGCGCACGGGCCCATCAGCAGCTTCGGCCAGGCCGCCCAAGGTGCGTTGATCGATCCAAGCGTGGTGCGCCGGGTGGGCCTGGACTA
>CAZGNQ010000052.1:0-2876 GCA_964527285.1 uncultured Hyphomicrobiales bacterium
CTGTCCCATCCTATACTGCACGCCCACGCCGGGTGTCCGACCGCGCAGCCTGCCGCTTGCAGGATTACCGCGACGCCACCGGAACCTATGATGGCATCGCGTCCATCGAAATGATCGAGGCGGTTGGCACCGACCATTGGCCGGATTACTTCCGCACACTGCACGATCGATTGAAGCCCGGCGGGCGTGCGGCCATTCAGGCAATCACGATTTCCGAAGAATTGGCGGCGTCCTACAATCGCCGCCCGGACTTCATCCAGCGCTATATCTTCCCGGGCGGCATGCTGCCCACCATCGCTGATATGCGCAATCAGGCCGAACGCGCCGGGCTGATCGTCATCGACGAGAACCGCTTTCCAGACAGCTATGCGGAAACGCTGTGGCGCTGGCGCCGTCGGTTCATCTCAGCCTGGCGGGACATTCAGGCGCTTGGCTTCGATGACCGGTTTTATCGCATGTGGGACTATTATCTCACCTATTGTGCGGTCGGCTTTGAAAAGCGCACGATCAACGTTGGCATTTACACGTTCGCGCGGCCGGTGGATTGAGCATTGCACTGTCAGCAAGTGTAGCGGATCTGACGTTTGGTCCCTATCCGCTGCTCATCTCGAAACCAACCGTCACAGGCAGAAGCCGCAAGAAAAACAATGCGCTACTCGCCTTTCTGACGGGTCTGACATTTGCTCACGCGCGTGATTCTGAGAGAAATCGGGGGTAAAAACCCCCAGCAATACGAGGTTGAGAGACGTTACCCCGTCTTTTTCTGGCGGAACATCCGGAAGAACAGCCAGTCGGGTGTGACCTTGAGCGTTTTCAGGATGCCCACAAGCTGCCAAGGGAACGCGATCTCGAAAGCATCACGGTCGAGACCTTTGACAATGATCTGGGCTGCCTTTTCCGCTTCCATGATAAACGGCATCGGAAAATCATTATCCGCGGTCATTGGCGTTTTCACAAAACCCGGATTGATCACGGAGACCTTGATTCCATAGGGCGTCAGATCGTGGCGCAACGTTTCGGCCATGTTGATCAGCGCCGCCTTTGTCGGGCCATAGGCAACAGCGCGCGGCAGGCCGCGATAACCGGCGACGGATGAGATGATCCCAATCTGGCCGCTGCCCCGCTGCTTCATGGGCTCCAGAACCGCCATGACGGGATGCACGACACCCTTGATGTTCACGTCCACTGCCTTGGCGATTTTGGCGCCGTCGTACTCATTGGCCTTCATCGGGGCCCAAAGACCGGCCGCGCAGATCAGACGATCCACCGGACCAACTTCGTCCGTGATGGCCTGAGCCGTCCGTTCGCAGGCATCGGCATCAGTGACGTCGAGTGGGTAGGCATGAAATGAAGTGGTCTCACCAGCCAACTGGTTGAGCTTATCCGCCGACCGCGCGCTCAGCGCCACGCTCCACCCATCGTTCACCAGTCGGCGTGCCACTTCCAGACCAATGCCTGAGCTGCCGCCCGTGATCCAGGCCACCCGCTTTTTGTCATTTGCCATGGATCAGTTGTCACATACCGATGAGGGGTTGGACGAGGCGGTTTGTCAGCGATTTGAACCGTGCCGGCCCCTGCGTGCCCACAAGACAAATGCAGGTCTCGTCCGAAACGATCACCGGCTGGTGTTCGTGCTCGTCATCCATGTCCGCCACGTCACCTGGACCGTAACGCCCGAACGCATCCTCAAAAGCACCTTGCAGGACAAGTGTGAGTTCCGCACCGGAGTGACCGTGCTCCGGCATCCGCCGACCCGCTTCGATTGCGAGGAGCCGCAGGTCGCCATGTTCTCTGGAGGAGAGGGACACGGGCACGTAGCTCACACCAGGGCCAAGCCGCTTCCAGGCGAGTTTATGGACGTCAGCGCCGATGTGGCGTCGTAAGCTGGTGGGAAGAATGCCGTCGTCGTTCGCCGCCATGTGGTTGGGAAGCGCGACTGCGGTTTCGGACCGGCGCTTGGCATCCATCAAACGCTGGCGCGCGTCCGACGGCCTGACGTCAGCGCCCTCAACCTGTTCCAACAGCGCTGCGCCAATGGCATTCAGCTTGCGCATCGTGCTGCGGCATTGCGGGCAAACGTCCAGGTGGGCGGCGACCACCGCCGATAGGCTTTCGCCCAGAGTGCCCGACGAAAAGCTCATCAGGGTCGAAACGTCCGGGTGGTGCGTGATTTTCATAGTGCGCCTTCAAGCGCGGAGCGGACCTTTTGATAGGCAAGCCGCATCCGCGATTTCACAGTGCCAAGCGGCAATCCCAACCGCTCGGAGATTTCACTGTGAGATAAACCCTCAATGTAGCTGAGCCGGATCACTTCAACCTGCTCGGGCGGCAACGTTTCCAGGATTGAGCGGACAATGTCGCCCTCCTGCGCCTGCGCGACGTTCTGATCCGGCAGCGGCTCATCGCTGGCGCTGTCGTGCGTTTCCTCGTTGAATTCCTGCCAGACGACCTCGCGTCGCAGCCGGTCAATCCTCAGGTTCCGCGCAATCGTGAAGATCCACGTTGAAACACTGCCCTTGTCGGCGTGGAACAGGTGTGCCTTGCGCCACACCGTCAGTAGCGTCTCCTGCGCGATGTCCTCGGCGGTTTCCAGATCAGCGCCCTGGCGCAGGAGGAGCGCTTTCACCCGGGGGCCAAAGGCAGAAAAAAGTTCCTGGAACGCTGCCTCGTCGCGGCTCTCCGCCACCTGCTTCATCCAAGCGGCGGTCACAATCGGCGGGGGGCCCTTACCGGCGTGTCTGCGCGGGCCCTGAGCTGCTGTTCGTGGCATGTGACCCATCCAATTTGGCACCAATGATCTAAACCTAAAGGCGAACATGATGCATTAGGTCGCACGTGGCCAGTTAAATCTGGACCCCTTAACGTTTGCTCATGCT
>CAZGNQ010000052.1:2976-16040 GCA_964527285.1 uncultured Hyphomicrobiales bacterium
CGCCGCTCAGATTGCCTGTCCGGGAGTCTGGAGCTGGCAGCCTGCGATCCGCCACGCCTCATCCACCAGCACCATCGCGTAATATGCGAACGTGGTTGCGCCTTCCGCACTCACCAGCCGAACCTTCTGGATCGGGCCGTGGGGGGACGCTGTCAGCTCCAGGAACTCCACCTGCGCGGGCTGCATGACCGGCGCATAGGCTTGGCGCACCATGCCAACAAACGTGTCCGGGTCGCGGAAGCGGCGCTGAATGCCCGGTGCGGCAATCGCGAAGGCGGCCGCGGCATCGGCGCGCCGGAAGGCCTCGATCTGATTGGAGATGGTCGCCTGGATCGACGCCCGCATCACCGCGAAACCGCCATCCTCACCCGCCGCGCGTTGCACCGGCCGCAGCGTTGTTGCCCGGTCCACCACGGCAGCTGAAGCCATGCCCGAACCCAACATGACGATGGTCAGGAACGCGAGCTGAGAGTTCCGTGGCGCGATCAGACGCCGGAGGTGACCAAAGGAGTTACTTCGCGCTGCCGGATCCGTCGGCAGGGGTGCTTGCGTTGCGGCGTTGGCGTTGTCCTGTCCCATGGCTCACCCCGTGGCTCTGCGTGCTTGCGGCTCGCAGGCCACGAGTAGGGATGGCCGATCATGGTCAGTTCAAAGCATCCTTGATGCGATGATACTGGATCGCCAACGCCATCGCGTGGCCTGTCATCCAGGTCGGCGCCGGGCTGCGCCAGTGGCGCACCTCGCTCAGGTCGTCAAAGACATCGCTTGACGCCAGAACCGCATCGGCCAGCATCTCACCGGCGATATGGCTCATGTTGACGCCGTGCCCGGCGAAACCTTGTGCGAAGACAACGTGAGGGCTGGCCCGCCCGATCGCCGGCATGACATTCAAATTGACCCCGACAAGGCCTCCCCAACGGTGCGTCAGGCCAATACCGCGCAACTGCGGAAAGAGACGCTCCATGCGCGGGCGCAGCAGTTTGGCGATGTCCCCGGGGCGCGTGAGGGAAAACCCGACGCGCCCGCCGAACAGCATCCGACCGTCCTGCGAGCGGCGGTAATAGTCGTGAACGGTATCCGTCCCGCAGACCGCATCTGTGTGCGGCAGGACGCGCCGCCCCCGGTCCCCAAGCGCGTCGTTCAGCGGCTCTGTCGCGATGATGTAGCTGCCGACCGGCTGCGTCAGCCCGCCGAGCCTGTGGGGCATCAATTTGTGGTTTGCGCCGGCTGCCAGCACCGCCAGATCGCAAACCACCGCCCCATGCCGGCCCGCCACGCGGACCGCACCGACGTGGCCACGCTCACGCAGCGTGCAGCGTTGCGCCCGGACCGCCGGGCCTGCGTCATCCACTTCAACAACAGGTGATCGCTCGAAAAAGCGTACGCCGAGCGCCTGCGCCGCACGGATCTCGCCCGCCAGCAACTTGCGCGGCTGAATGTGGCCCGCCCGTGTGTTCAAAACGCTGGAAACATAAGTCTGCGTGCCAAGACGCTCGGCTGTCGCCGCCGCATCCAGCGGGGTCACGGCATCGCTAAAGCCCATCGCATCATGGCGCTCCACTTCATCGTGGAGGTGGCGCAGGTGATTGGCCTTGCGGGCTGCCAGCACCCAACCGGGCGTCCATTCGCAGTCGATGCCGTAACGCGCGCAGCGCTCTGCGATGATGTCATGGCCGCGGTAGAAAATGTGCTTGAGGAGCGCGGCACCGTCTGGTCCGGCATGGCGGGCAACGCCAGCGTCCAGGCTCGTGCCACCGATCACCTGGCCGCCATTGCGCGCCGATGGGCCGGAACCCATCAGTCCGGCTTCGACGACGACCACGTCGGCGCCGCGTTCGGCCAAATGGATGGCAGCGCTCACACCAGTGAAGCCGCCGCCGATGATGCACACATCGGCGCGCACCGCCCCGCGGAGCTGATCAAAGGCAGGAACGTCAGCAGCACTGTCATATGCGGTTGCGGCCGCGAAAGGGGCTGGGTCGGCGCACTCGGAGTTGGGTGTGAGCGATCGCGCCACGCCCGCACCCATTGTGCGCAAGCGCGCAGCCAAAAGGCGCGCCGCGCCTTTCCTGTCCGCTGCGTCGCTCCCGTCTCCCGGGCGCGCTTGAGACCCGGCACTGGCACCAGCACCTACACTGGCGCCGCCGATTGCGTCGACCGGCAGGCCGCGGCCATCAAGCTCCAGATGCACGGCCGTCGCATCACGGATCTCCTGCGCACCGACACGCTTTTGCATACTCAACCCCACTTTTTTCCACGACCGCCGGCGTCCCCACGCCGTTGCACCCTCATGCGGCCCGCCGAAATGAACGCGCCTCTTGTCGCTTTTGCATCTGACTTTGGTCCCCCCGCCTGCTGCCGGGCTCAAAACCAAACGTCGGATGCGCGACGCTAAAACCCTGTCATCTGAATGGTGCCGCCGTTGTTGAAACGACGGTAATCCAGGCCCTCGATCGAACGCTCAAACCTGAGGTGAACCTCACGACGGGACGTTGGCTCCGCCTCACTTTCAAGACGTTCCCGCTCGGTCAGCGTCCCGACACGCTCTCCCAGCCACAGCCAGAACCGCTGAAATGCCGACGGACCGGCACCAATCACAGTCTGTACTGAAAGATCAAACGCGTAGCGGCCTGCCTCCAGATCGATGATCCGCTCGACAACGGCGTCTGCCACGACAGCGGTTTCGCCGTGCGCGGTCCCGCCCTCGCGGTCGTCCGATCCGGCTTCTCCCGATGCCGCAGGCGACGGTGCATCGTCCTGACGCACAGGCTTGCGCGGGATGGGATAAAAGAGAACCTCGGCTGCGAACGTCCCACGCCCGGGGATCGCAATCGGCGTGAATGCCGGCGCGCCATCGCGGTAGGCGGTGCCCCATCGGCCGAGTGCGGCCGCGTAGAACCGCTTGGCCGCGCCCGAGCGTGGGTTGGTGACAACCAGCTCCATGTTCAGGATTGTGCCGATCGAAGCGCCCGCATTGGCGAACGTCAGCGGCACCGAAAACACCTCGAATGGGCCGCGATCAGGGTCGGCATACTGCATGACCGGCGTGGCGAACGCCGTGATGCGCGCCGGACGCAGGCTCGTTTCGTAGAGCGAATAGAGCGACAGCAAGAGCGCGGCGACGGCCACCCAGGTCGACAGACCCGCGCCGCCCACGTCGTGCGGCTGGCCATCGGCGCCATGGCTTGAACGGCCGGCATCGTTCGCGGCAGATTGTGCCACGTCGAGTGCAGATTCCGCTGGGTTGTAGGGCCGTTCGGGCCCCTTGTGCCGAATAAAGGCCATCCAGGCCCCCTTCATCCTTCATGTTGCAGCGCAGCATAGCGGCAAATCGACGTGATGCATACGGTCTGCAGCGGTCCGCACGCATCGGCTTTCCCCACTCTTGTGTCACCCCCATGACGAGACACGTGGACCAAACGGCGCCGGGTGCGTAACCGGTATGCGCTTGGCCGACAGCGCGCCACTCCCGACCCGCCAGCCCCTGCAACGAAGGCATGAGCGACCGAGGCCCATGACAGACAGATCCGTACTCATCACCGGCTGCTCCAGCGGGATCGGTTGGACCTGCGCAAATGGACTGAAGGCGCGCGGTTGGCGCGTCTTTGCCACCGCCCGCAAGGATGAGGACCTGGAGCGCCTGCGCGCCGCCGGCCTGGAGCCTGTGCACCTGGAACTGCGCGACCCTGCCTCAATCGCCGCATGCGCCGACCACGTGCTGGCGGCCACCGACGGCAAACTGTTCGCGTTGTTCAACAATGCAGCCTACGGGCAGGGCGGCGCGGTGGAGGATCTGCCGGTCGACGTGCTGCGCGACCAGTTCGAGGTGAACTTCTTCTCCTGGCACGACCTGACGCGCAGGCTCATCCCCGCCATGCGTGCCCAAGGCACCGGGCGAATTGTCCAGTGCTCCAGCGTGCTCGGGCTGATCTCGCCGCCGTTCCGGGGCGCTTACAATGCCACAAAGTTCGCATTGGAAGCCCTGTCAGACTCCATGCGCCATGAACTGGCCGGCTCCGGCATCCAGGTGAGCCTGATCGAACCCGGGCCCATCGAGAGCCGCTTCGTTGACCACGCGCTCCAAGCGCTCAAGACCAACATCGGCATCGCCAACTCGCCGCACAGGGAAAAGTACGAAACGCGGCTGGCGACCATGCAGGAGGGCGGTGTGCAGCGTTTCAAGCTGCCGCCGGAGAAGGTGCTCGACAAGCTGGTCCATGCCCTGGAGCGCCGGCGCGCCAAGACGCGTTACTACGTCACGATACCGACCTACATCGCTGCCATCAGTCGCCATGCACTGCCGCGACCGATCGAGGATCGGCTGATCGCGAATTCATGACGCGGTGGGTGTCGCGAACGATGGTCGGGTGGTGCAACAGGCGCCCATCCGGATGAGGCGCACCGTCGCCGGCGAAGCCCCAGACACCGAGTGCGGCGCACGCGCCGGTTGACAAGGCCCGTGCGAGCACGCCAGCGCTGCGCCCCCACAAGTGCGACTGATCGCGAAACCGCACAGCAAACCGGTCACCGACCACCGATCAGAACCGGCCCGTCGCAGACGCTGTCCCCACGAAGGATCTCCCCATGTCCACTGCCGCGATCATTGCCATGGTGGCTGTTGCCGGCGTTCTCCTGGCCGGCCTCATCAACATGCTGCGCGACGGCTCGCACTCGCTGTCACAGAAACTGATGCGCTGGCGCGTTGGCCTGCAGTTCGTTGCAGTGGCCGCGCTGATGCTGGGTCTCTACCTGAGCGGAAAATAATCGAAGTTGCACGCGGAACCGGGCGAGTGGCGATCGCCTGTGAGCCCTGAGCATTCACCAGCCTGAGCGCGTCCAAACGGCGCGCACGGGGCATCGATCCAGAGGACGAGGTGGCACCACCATGGTTGTTCTGAATAAGATCTACACAAAGACCGGCGACGCAGGCACCACGGCGCTCGGCACGGGCGAGCGGGTGGCCAAGACCAGCCCGCGCATCGAGGCCTACGGCACAGTCGATGAGCTGAACGCGTGCCTCGGTCTCGCGGCCCTGGCCGCTCAGGCGGACTATAAAGTGGCTGACGTGGCGCAGATGCTGTTCCGCGTGCAGAACGACCTGTTCGATCTGGGCGCCGACCTGTGCACGCCGGAAACCGAAGAGCCGCTCGAATATGAGCCGCTGCGCGTGTCCGACAAGCAGGTGGAGCGTCTGGAGAGTGAGATCGACGACATGAACGCCGCGTTGGAACCGCTGCGCTCGTTCGTGCTGCCGGGTGGCAGCGAACTGGCGGCACGGTTGCATCTGGCCCGCACGGTCTGTCGGCGGGCGGAGCGGCGCATGGCACTGCTGGCAGCCAGCGAAGGGGAGGTTATTTCGCCCACGGCTGCGCGCTACATCAACCGCCTGTCGGATCATCTTTTCGTGGCCAGCCGCTACGCAAACGCCAAGGCGGAAGGCGATGTGCTGTGGGTGCCCGGCGCCAACCGGTGACGACACAACCGATCAATTGCTGCTGGACGATGAAGCGGCGGAACCATCACAAGTGCAGCCGGGCGCGATAACCGGCTGCGTTCAGCAAGGGCGTCAGGGATGTCACCGGGTGCACGCGGCGCTGGAGCACGTCAGGTGAGACGCGCCCCGCCTTGCGCAAGGTTGTATTAATCTCTCTGAGGTCACGCGCCGTCAACTTGGCGGTGGGCACCGGCTGGCCTGCCAGGCGCACCGCACGGCCCGGCGAGGCAAGGAGAGCCCCTGCCAACCGCTCCAACGGACGGTCCCGCAAGCCCATGGCCTGCAAACGCTTCGACGTGTTGATGACATAATCCGCGTTGGGGCCAGCCCGCCCGACCGCGCCGACGACGATGCGGTGCTGTTCAGCCAGTGTCAGTCCGGTGCAGTATTGGCGGTGCGCCAAGTCGACGACAAAGCACAACGCCCTGGTGTCCAGCGCTCCACCCGATCCTGCGATGCCGTGGACGGAAATGGGCCGCCAGCTCTCGCGATAAACGCCGGTGACGAGTTCGCGCGCGCGCAGGTAATCCACCACCGCGTCATGGTTGGCATTGTGCACGTAAAAGGCTGCGCCGTCGCAGGCGCCACCGCGATCAAGGCCGAAAACGAGGCCGGGCCGCTCATAAGTGCCCCGGTGCACGACCGAAAGCACGCAAAGCCGCCGCTGGTGGCCGTGCAGTGTGGCGTGATGCGCCGCAAGGAAGGGAAACCCCGGGTTCCAGACGAGGGAGCCATAACCGAACACCCAAAACCCAGGGCGTTCGAGCGCATGGGTCGCGGGCGATGAACCCGCCGGAATGGCGTTCGCATGGGATCCCTCGGCGTCAACGCTCATCGCCACCCCACGTCGCATCCCCCCCGGGAGCGTAAGGCGGCTGGACGGGACCAAGGCTCCCGTCGCCCTGCCGTCGCCCAAAATCCGGCGCAGCCGCATCCTGGCCGGCATCAATGATGCCGCGGCGGATGGCGCGCGTGCGCGTGAAAAGCGCTTCAAGCGCATCTCCATCGCCCCAACGGATGGCGCGCTGAAGGGATGATAAATCTTCAGAGAAGCGCCCGAGCATTTCCAGCACCGCCTCGCGGTTGGTCAGGAAGATATCGCGCCACATCACCGGATCGGACGCGGCGATCCGAGTGAAATCACGAAATCCTCCGGCGGAGAACTTAATGACTTCGGACTGCGTCACCTCCTCCAGATCTGCCGCCGTGCCGACAATGTTGTAGGCGATCAAATGCGGCACGTGGGACGTGATGGCGAGCACAAGGTCGTGGTGCTCGGCGGACATGTTTGTCACCTCCGATCCCACGCCTCGCCACAACGCCGTCACGCGATCGAGCGCCCACTGTGGCGTGTCGTCGTCCGGCGTCAGGATGCACCAGCGATCCTGGAACAGGGAGGCAAATCCATTTTCAGGGCCGGAGTATTCAGCCCCCGCAATCGGATGCCCCGGCACGAACGTGACGCCGTCCGGCAGCGCTTTGTTGACCGCCTCGGCCACGCTCACCTTGACCGAGCCGACATCGGTGACGATCGAGCCTGCGCACAGATGCTCGGCGATTTCTGCGATTGCCGGCCCAGACGCTCTGACCGGGATGGCAAGCACCACAAGGTCTGCGGCATCAGCGGCTTCAGCGGCTGTTTCGGCGATCGCGTCCGCAAACTTGAGCGCACGGGAACGGACGCGCACATCGGCGTCTGCGTCATGGCCCACAACGGTGCAGGCCAGTCCGCGCGCGGCGATGGCGCGCGCCAGCGAGGAGCCAATCAGCCCGCAGCCGATGATCGCAACGCGCTCGAAGAGCGGCGCAGCCGACACGTCCTCCCCGTCGTCCCGCGGCTTTGCAGCCTGATCAGGCATCATGCGCTCCTCAAGAGCTGGAAGGATGCAGGGGCGCCGCACCGGCTGCCGCGACCACCTCGGCCATTGCCGTCAGGAGCGCCTCATTTTCCTCCGTCGTGCCGATCGACACGCGCAGGGCATTCGGCAGGCCGTAACTCGTCACGCGCCGAACGTAAACGCCGCGATCGCGAAGGCCGGCGTCCGCTTCAGCAGCGCTCGGCAATCCCTGACTGCCACTGTGGCCTGCACTCTGGCCAGCAGCTGGGCCAGCGCTTGGCCCGGCAATGCCCGCTCCGTTGCCCTGTGCGCCGACCTGTGCGCCGACCTGCGCGCCGACCTGCACAGGGAAATGCACGAGGAGAAAATTGGCAACGCTTGGCGTGACCTTCAGGCCGAGCGCCTCCAACCCATCGCGCACACTGGCAAGCCCTTGCGCATTGTGTGCGACCGCCTCTTCGACGTAGGCCGCATCGCGCACCGCCGCGATACCGGCCGCGATCGCCGGCGCGCTGACGTTGAACGGCCCACGCACGCGGTTGAGCACGTCGGCGATGGCCGCTGGCGCATAGCACCACCCCAGGCGCAATGCCGCCAGACCGTGGATCTTGGAAAACGTTCGCGTCATGACCGTATCGGTCCGCGCCGCCACGAGCCGCACGCCGGCATCGTAATCGTTGCGTCGCACGTACTCGGCGTATGCGGCATCGAGCACCAGCAGAACGCCGTCAGGCAATCCGGCGCGCAGGCGTTCAATTTCGCTGGAAGGGAGAAAAGTCCCGGTCGGGTTGTTGGGATTGGCAAGAAAGACCATCCGGGTGCGGCTCGTGACGCAATCGAGGATCGCATCGATATCCGCGGTGTGGTCCGTCTCCGGCGCGACGACCGGGATCGCACCGTTGGCGAGGATTGCGATGCGGTAGACCAGGAAGCCGTGGGTCGTGTAGATCGCCTCGTCCCCCGGAGACAGGTAGGCGTTGGCGAGCAGGGAGATGATTTCGTCCGAGCCAGCGCCGCATACGATGCCGGCCGGATCGAGCCCGTGCGTTTCACCAATCGCGGCGCGCAAGGCCGTGGCCGCGCCATCGGGATAGCGGGCAAGGTCCCCCAGCGCGTCAACGGCGGCCGTCTTCGCCTTCGGGCTCGGCCCCAGCGGGTTTTCGTTTGACGACAGCTTGATGGGCGCGCGCCCACCGGCGCCCTTTCCCGCCTCGCCGGGCACATAGGCAGCGATCTCCAGAATGCCGGTCTTCGGTCGGGGAGCGATGCTGGTTCGGGACATACCTTCGGACTTTCAGCGTGGGATGTGGACCGCGAACCAGACAGAACGGCGCCCAAGCGCTGACTGCCGTGCGCGGTCACATGATCGGGATCAGCGCACAATGACGTGACGCGCCTGCTACCACGGCTGTCCGTCGCGCCCAAGTCAGGCGGTATTGTGTGGCGCCTGTGACGCAAGAGGCGCGCACCGGCGAGGGCGATCAGCGCGCCTGTTGCGCCGGCTCCCGCGGCGAACGGCGCACCTCAGCGTCACTGAACATGGCTCAAGCCGCATGGACCGCCTGCCTGCCGCCACCATCAGCCTTGGTGTTGCCCATGAACCTGTGCCAAAGCCGCGCCATGAACAGGCTCAAAACCCCCGATGTGTCCTCAAATGGTGCCGATGCCAGCGCGTCGCAGCGCCAGGCCCCGTCGCACCGCGATGGCAACCCAACCGCGCCAGCCGCAACGGCCGGGACAGCGCCAGGCACCTCGGCTGCAGCGCACACATCTGCCAGCTGGACGGCAACTGATGCCCTCGACCTCGACAGCGGCGCCCGCCTCCACGGGTACACCCTGGCCTACAACACCTATGGCACCCTCAATGCCGACCGCTCCAATGCGGTCCTCATCTGCCACGCCCTCACCGGCGACCAGCACGTGGCCAACGACCATCCGATGACCGGCAAACCGGGGTGGTGGTGGCGCATCGTGGGACCGGGCCGGCCGATCGACACCGACCGATACTTCGTCATCTGCGTGAATATTCTGGGCGGATGCATCGGGAACACCGGCCCTGCTTCGACAGACCCTGAGACGGACAAACCGTACGGCCTCGCATTTCCCGTCATCACCATCGGCGACATGGTCAAGGCACAGCTTCGTCTGCTCGATCACCTGGGCATCGCCAAGCTCTTTGCCGTCGTCGGCGGCTCCATGGGCGGTATGCAGGTGCTGGACTTTGCCGCACGCGCGCCGGAGCGCACGCATTGTGCCATCGCGATCGCGACCGCTGCGCGCCACTCCTCGCAGAACATTGCCTTTCACGAAGTTGGTCGCCAGGCCGTCATGGCGGACCCGGAGTGGCACGGTGGGCTTTACATGACTGCAACGGGAGAACAGCCGCGCAAAGGCCTCGCCGTGGCGCGCATGGCAGCGCACATCACCTACCTGTCGGACGACGCGTTGCACCGCAAATTCGGTCGCAACCTACAGGACCGCACGACCATCGGCTTCGGCTTCGACCCTGATTTCCAGGTGGAAAGCTACCTCCATCACCAGGGCTTCGGCTTCGTCGATCGTTTCGACGCCAACAGCTATCTCTACATCACGCGCGCGATGGACTATTTCGACCTCGCAGCCGAGTACAACGGCAAGCTCGCCAACGCGTTCGCCGACACACCAGTGCGCTTCTTCCTGGCGAGCTTCACCTCGGACTGGCTTTATCCAACGCGCGAGAGCCGCCGCATCGTGCGTGCCCTCAACGCCGTCGCAGCAGACGTGAGCTTTGTGGAGATCGCATCCGACAAGGGCCACGATGCGTTCCTGCTGGACGAGCCGGAACTCGTCTCAAGCCTCCAAGGCTTTCTGGATTCAGGCGCCCGTCTGGCTGAAATCGAGCCCGCAATGGAGACGGCGACCAGCCCGACGGACGCGGCATCTCTGGAGGCGTCTGGCCGATGAAAACCAACGCAGCGCCGGATGCCCACGGCACGCAGCCGTGGCGCAATTCACACCTTCCCGCAGGCTCGATCCGATCGGACCTGGAGATCATCGCACAGTGGGTTCCCGCGGGGGCCCGCGTGCTCGACGTTGGCTGCGGCGATGGCGCGCTGCTCGCCATGCTGCGCGACGGCAAGGGCGTCGATGGGCGGGGCATCGAAATCAGCCGCGACGGCGTGACCGAGTGTCTGGGCAAGGGGCTATCGGTCGTCCAGGGCGACGCTGATCGCGACCTCCACGATTATCCAGACCACGCCTTCGACGTCGCGATCCTGAGCCAGACCATTCAGGCGACGCAAGAGCCACGGGCGGTGCTGGAAAACCTGCTTCGCATCGGCGACCGCGCGATCGTGTCCTTTCCAAACTTCGCGCACTGGCGTGCGCGCCTGCAATTGGCTTTCGGCGGGCGGATGCCTGTGAACAAGAACCTGCCCTACGCGTGGTACGACACGCCCAACATCCACTTCTGCACGATCAGCGATTTCCGTGCGTTGGCCCGCACCATCGAGGCCCGGGTCTGTGCGGAGCGTCAGCTCAACGAGGACCAGGAGCCGCTCAGCCCCTGGATCGCTGAACAGTTCGGCAACATCGTCAGCTCGCAGGCCCTGTTCCTGCTCGCGCGGGAGCGGCGTTGAGGCCGTTGCCGACGTACGCTGCACCGCCCGATGGGTGTGGCCTTGGCGCGAAGGCCGCGTGGCCCATGCGCGCAGCGGCCAAGCCGCCGGCTGGGGCGAAGCCCGGCACGCGCAACGGCACCAGCTTGCCAATTGGCGCATGCACGCGCTTGCGGGCCTTGATAAAGACCGCGCCAGCGAGGGCCGGCCATACCGTGTTGCCCACACCTTCCAGACGCAGCGCGAGCCGGCCCCAACGCCGCGCCACGAACGGGGGCGTCGCGAGGATCGTACCGCACTCCACCGGCTCAAACAGCGCGTCGGACAGAATGTGCGTCGCCTGGCCCATGCTGTAGGGCCGGCCGTGGCCAAACGGCGTGCCCTCAACCCGAGACCACAACCCCGTGCGGTGGGGCACGATCAGCAGAAGCGTGCCCTCCGGCCGCAGCACGCGCCAGATCTCGCGCAGCGCAGCCGACGGACGGTCGGTCATCTCCAGGAAATGGATGCCAAGCAGCAGATCAACGCAGGCGTTGGGCAGCGGCAGTGCGGTCTCACTCACGAGAGACGCGCGGCGCGGTGCCGCCGCAGGCCAGCTGAGCACGCCCTGTGCCTGGGGCATGAAGCTGAGCGCGTGGTCAAAGTCAGGTTGCAGCGCCTCCAGGTAGGGCACGCCATAGCCCAGCGCGACGATGTTGGGCTGGTGGCAAGGCCCGGGCTGCCAACGCAACGGCCGGAATCTGGACGGGGGTGGCGATGGCGCTTGCGGATTGCCAACACCGTCACCACCGGGGTCGGCTGCCATCGCGGCGCGGGCATGGTCGCGCGCCAGCCGGAACGGCTCCAGAAGCCCGGCGAGACGCTCACAAATAGCAGACGTCACCGTGCGCCCCAGGGCGCTGGCGTAAAAGGCCTTGAGCTGTGTGACGTCGAGATGCATCTCTGGCGAACACGCGGCTGTTTCAAGCGGAGATTATGCCACAATTCTGGGCATATGGACAGCCATCGAGCCGGCCGGTAGCCGCCGGCCCGTTGTCCGGCCATGGCAAGAGATGTGGTTGGTCCGCCCGCGCGTGAAAAGCCTGCAATGGGAGATAAGCGGTGACAGGAACCTTCAACGGCTTTGAAACGCGACAGTTTCCATGCCTGTCGGACAACTTCGGCGTTCTGCTGCACGACCCCGCAACGGGTCAGACGGCGGCGATCGATGCGCCCGATGCTGCGGCTGTGCAGGCTGCTCTGGACGAAGCTGGGTGGACGCTGAGCCACATTCTGGTCACCCATCACCACTTCGACCACACCGCCGGCATCGCACCGCTCAAGGCGGCAACGGGCTGCAGGGTGATCGGCCCGGTGGACGAAGCCGCCAAGATCGCTGACCTCGACGAAACCGTCGGCGACGGGGACACGGTGACCTTCGCCGGCAGCCCGGCTCACGTCATGGCCACGCCGGGCCACACGCTGGGCCACATCGTGTTCTGGTTCTCTGACCTCGGCCTGCTGTTTGCCGGCGACACGATGTTCGCGATGGGCTGCGGCCGACTGACGGAAGGCACGCCACAGATGATGTGGGCGTCCATGATGCGGCTGGCTGGTCTGCCGGCAGAAACCACAGTCTATTGCGGCCATGAGTACACGCAGGCGAATGCCCGCTTTGCGCTGAGCATCGATGGCGACAATGCCGCGCTGCGCGAGCGCGCTGCAAAGGTGGACGACCTGCGCGCCCAGGGCGCTGCCACGCTGCCGACGACGATCGCTGAAGAGCTGGCCACCAATCCGTTCCTGCGGGCGGGGGACCCCGCCATCAAGGCCGCTGTTGGCCTGCCGGAGGCAAGCGATGCGGACGTCTTTGCCGAAGTGCGCGCCCGCAAGGACCGGTTCTGACTTGGTTGTTCCGCAAGGGCTGGGGCGTTTTTTTGGCAAGCGCTTGGCGCTTGGTTCCGCCGCTCGCGGCGGGCCTCAGCGCGCAAGCGCGCTGGCTTTTTTGCAATGCACCCCTGCGGGGCCCGATCCGCGGCTAAGCCGCGGGCCGCAGTCGCGGCCTCAGCTTCGCTCCGCTCGCTGAAGTGGTGCTTTTTTGCAACGCGCCCCTGCGGGGCCCGATCCGCGGCTCAGCCGCGGGCCGCAGTCGCGGCC
>CAZGNQ010000053.1:0-15953 GCA_964527285.1 uncultured Hyphomicrobiales bacterium
TCGCCTGGGCGCTGAGATCTCGCTGCTGGGTGAGCTGTCCACCATCCGCGGTGTCGATCATCTGACCGGCGCACCGGTCATGGCGACCGATCTGCGCGCTTCGGTTTCACTCGTCATCGCGGCCCTGACGGCGCAAGGTGAGACGACGCTCAACCGTGTGTACCATCTGGATCGCGGCTTTGAGCGCCTGGAAGAAAAGCTGTCGAATTGCGGCGCGCAGATTGAGCGCGTGTCAGGCTGACCTTCGCAACCTGCTGCCTGATGTCCGTTGCATCCCGAGCAGCGCTGGCCCATGCAGTGCCAGCGCTGCGAGGTCCAGGCCGCGCGGCTTTTCGGTTTCAACATCCTGATCAGGACGGCCCCCAGTGCCTGAGCGAAAACTCATTGCGTTCGATGCGGACGACCTGACGGTCATGTCGACGCTCCTCCAGGATGCCCTGGTGCAGGTCGGAGACATGCGCGTCGAGCGCGATGCCGAGACGGGGCAGCGCCTGTTTACAGCGGTGCTCAACCGGTTCGATTGGGAGGAGAGCAGCTCGGGGCCTGCCCGGCCTATTGTCGGCGCGGATGGCACATTTTCGCGGCGCCTGACGGGCCTGCGTGTCGCCCAGGTGGAAGGGGCGCAGCTCCGCGGGATCGACCGCCGCCGTGCCGACGTGTTGCTCAACCTGCTCGCCTTGCGCTTTGAGCCGGGCACAGCGCCGTCGGGCGCGATCGTGTTGGAGTTTGCGGCCGGTGCGTCCGTCAGGCTGCAGGTGGAATGCATCGAGGCGAGCCTGGCGGATCTGGGTCCGCAATGGACAAGCCGGAACCAACCGTCGCATGCGCAAACACAAGACGCGGGCCGCGAGGATGACCCATCACCCTCGGCCCGGGATGAAACCGAAGACGCCCGCATGGAGTAGCCACGCCGTCCGCCCAGGTAGCCTCGTACCGAAGCTGCCCGGTCAACGGGGCTGAATGGCACACGCGTGATGCCATGCACCCTGCTTGAGATCTCCGCTGCAAGCGCGGAACGCGCAAAGCCACTGCGCACCGCAAAGCCCTGGGCAGACGTGGGCGCTGGCAGCGAAGTGGTCAGCCCCTCCTTGTTTGCGACATGGCTTGTTTGCGAATAGGCGCGCCACACCAACGCAAGGAACGCGGATCCATGAGCCTGATTGCGGCGTCATCTCCCGATTTCGAGGCCTGGTTTGCCAACCTGCTCGCCTCCAAGCGCGAGGCCAGCGCGGCCGTGAATCAGGTGGTCGGCGAGATCCTGGACGCCGTCCGCTTGCAGGGCGACGCGGCGGTGATCGAGCTGACGTCCCGCTTCGACGCCATTGATCTGACGGTTGAAAAACTGGCGATCGGCCGTGACGAGGTGGATGCCGCGCTCGGTGAGGTGGATGGACCTGTCATCGCGGCGCTTGAGTGCGCGCATGCGCGCCTCGTTGATCATCACACCCGCCAGCGCCCCGCCGATCTCGACTATCGGGACGACACAGGCGTGCGACTCGGCCAGCGCTGGACGCCCGTTGATGCGGTGGGGCTGTACGTGCCGGGGGGGACGGCGAGTTATCCGAGTTCCGTTTTGATGAATGCCGTCCCGGCGCGCGTCGCGGGCGTGGGGCGCATCGTTATGGTCGTGCCGACGCCACGCGGCGAAGTGAACCCGGCCGTGCTCGCCGCCGCAAGGATCGCCGGGGTGGACGAGATTTACCGCATCGGCGGCGCCCAGGCGGTGGCGGCGCTCGCCTTTGGCACGCAGACCATTCGCGCTGTGGACACCATTGTCGGACCTGGCAACGCTTACGTGGCCGCTGCAAAGCGCCAGGTCTTCGGCACGGTTGGCATCGATATGGTGGCCGGACCGTCGGAAGTGCTGGTGATTGCCGACGACACAGCGGATGCGAGGGTGGTCGCGGCCGACCTGCTGGCCCAGGCTGAGCACGATGCAGCGGCGCAATCCATTCTGGTGACGCCATCAGCGGCGCTGGCCGAGGGCGTGGCTGGCGAGGTCGAGCGCCAACTGCAGCGCCTGCCGCGCGCCGAAACAGCCGGCGCAAGCTGGCGGGACAACGGTGCGATCATCGTCGTTGAGGATCTTGAGCAGGCGGCACGCCTTGCCAACCGGATTGCCGCGGAGCACCTTGAACTCTCCGTCGAAGACCCTGGCGCACTCGCCGCTCAGATCCGCCATGCCGGTGCGATCTTCCTCGGCCACAACACACCGGAAGTGATCGGCGACTACGTGGGTGGCACCAATCACGTGCTGCCAACGGCCCGCAGCGCGCGTTTTTCCTCTGGTCTCGGGGTCTACGACTTCATGAAGCGCTCAGCGCTCCTGCAACTGGAGCGCCACCACCTGGAAGCACTCGGGCCACACGCCGTTGCACTGGCCCGCTGCGAAGGACTGGAAGCACACGCCAGATCCATCCTTGCGCGTCTTGATCCTGGCAGTCTGTCATGATCCTGTCGCTGGGCTAAGGTCCTGGGCCCGCGCGGTGTG
Organism: uncultured Hyphomicrobiales bacterium; assembly: GCA_964527285.1. Classification (GTDB taxonomy): domain Bacteria; phylum Pseudomonadota; class Alphaproteobacteria; order Rhizobiales; family CAZGNQ01; genus CAZGNQ01. The sequence goes on from CAZGNQ010000053.1 coordinate 2,492, forward strand.
GCTTCGTGCCCATGGCAGCGGGCCGCCAGGGTCAGTGGCACCGTCCGGGGGGACCCGCGGAATTCACTCCAGCGTTGGGGAGCGACGCCATGCCGGTTCTTGAAGACGCGGCTTGCGCCCATGGCTCGGGGGATCCGACGCGGCGCATCGTTGCGATCGACCTTGACGAGGCGTCGATCGCCCACCAGTCGCACCAGGTGGACCACGAGCGCAGGGTTGCAATTTTTGATCTCCTGGATGGCAATTATTTCCATCCAGAGGGGGCCGGTCCTGGTCCTTATGCGTTGGTCCTGTCCATCGAGGATGATCGGCTTGTGTTTGCGGTCACGCCCACCGATGGCGCCGCGGCTGATCCGATCTGCCACCAGGTGGCGCTGTCGAGCTTCAAGAAGATCATCAAGGACTACTTCCTCATCTGCGAGAGCTACTTCGACGCGATCAAGACAGCGCCGGCGTCACGGATCGAGGCGATCGACCGCCAGCGCCGCGGCCTGCACGATGAGGGAAGCGCGCTTTTGCAGACCCGGCTCGACGGCAAGATTGCGATCGACCAGCCCACGGCGCGGCGACTGTTCACGCTGGTGTGCAGCTTGCACTGGAAAGGCTGAGGCCCCCGGGCTGGCGTGGCGGTTTGCGACTTGCGTCGCGCGGCGGACCTTGGCGAGCCCGCACGGTCGTTCGGCTGTTTTCCGGCGGTTGGATCGATCGCTTGATTTTAGCGGGGCGTATGGGCAGTGTCGCGCCACGTTTGCCGCAGGTCCCCAGCCTGCTTGTGTTCAGGCGCTGCGGCGTACCTTGAAAAGTCTGACCAGGAACGGAGCGCAGCCCTGACGCGCGCCGTACCGGTCCTGTGAATGCGCGTTGCGCACCAGAGAGGATGGATGGCGAAAGAAGAGCTGCTCGAATTCCCCGGCGAAGTTGTTGAACTTCTGCCCAACGCGAACTTCCGTGTACGCCTTGAGAATGATCATGAGATCATCGCACACACCGCAGGCAAGATGCGCAAGAACCGCATTCGCGTGCTTACCGGGGACAAAGTGCTGGTCGAGATGACACCCTATGATCTCACTAAAGGACGGATCACCTATCGCTTCAAGTAAGCGCACGAAGGTGAGTGAAAGCGCTCCGGTGACGCCGAAAACGCGCGGCTCACTGCGCGAACGCCGCGCCAGCACCAAGCCCACGGGTCGCCGCGCCACGCTGAAGCCAAAGCTGGTGCTGGCGAGCGCATCGCCGCGCCGTCTGGCATTGTTGGCGCAGGTGGGCATTGAGCCGGACGCCTTGCGGCCGACATCGATTGATGAGACCCCGAAAAAGGGTGAGGCGCCGCGCAGCCTGGTGGTGCGTCTGGCGCGTGCCAAGGCCGAAGCCGCGCGGGACATGATCGCCGATGATGAGGAGCTGGCAGCGAGTAACATCCTGGCAGCCGACACGATCGTCGCGGTTGGGCGCCGCATTCTGCAGAAACCGCAGTTCGTTGAGCAGGCAGTTGCATCGCTGCAGTTGCTGTCAGGACGCTCACACAAGGCGCTGACCGCCGTCCATATGATCACGCCGGACGATAAGGTGCGTCGGCGGGTGGTCGAGACACGCGTGCGTTTCAAGCGCCTCAGCAATGAAGAGATCGACGCCTACGTGGCCTCGCGCGAGTGGCGCGGTAAGGCCGGCGGCTACGCAATCCAGGGTCTCGGCGCGGCGTTTGCTCAGAAGATCGTGGGCTCATACACCAACGTCGTTGGATTGCCGCTTACCGAGGTCGTCAACCTGATGGTCGGGGAGGGCTTTCCGGTCTACTTCAATTGGTTGAAGTTCGGTGAGACCGATGTCGATTGAGGACAGTGCGGGCGGACCCCGCATGGATGCCGGCGGCTTGAGCGACAAAGCGGGCGCCGGCGCTCGTCGCCAGTGCCCGATCTGCGGCCAACTGGACACTGAGCAATACCGGCCGTTCTGCTCCAAGCGCTGCGCCGATGTTGACCTGAACCGCTGGCTGACCGGCGCCTATGCGGTACCCGGTAACGCTGACGCGGAAGAGGATGGGATGGCTGGCACCGCGGTGGACACGGCGGATGAAATGCCAACCATCGGCGATGATGACGATCAGGTTCTCGGTCGACGGTAAGCTCAGCGGGTTGTGAGCAATTCAAAGCCGGCCCACTCAAGCAGGCGAGGGCGGGCCAGCGAGGACTGACAAGCGAGGGCGGACCCATGGCCGACGCATCAGACATAATCACGCTCTACACCAATCCCAACTCGCGCGGGCGCATCGCGCGGTGGATGCTGGAGGAGGTGGGCGCGGCCTACGAGACGGTTATCCTGGAGTACGGCACCTCAATGAAGGCGCCGGAGTTTCTTGCGATCAACCCGATGGGCAAGGTGCCGACCATCACGCGTGGCGATACGGTGGTCACGGAATGTGCCGCCATCTGCCTTTATCTGGCAGACGCGTTTCCGCAGGCCGAACTCGCACCGCCGCTGGGTGATCGCGCGGCGTACTATCGCTGGATGGCGTTCGCCTGCGGTCCGATGGAGGCGGCGGTCATCAATTTGGCGCTGGGCGTCGAAGTGCCTGAGGAAAAGCGCCGTATGGCGGGCTATGGCTGCTTCGACGATACCTTGAACCAGTTGGAATTGGCTCTGGATGTGCCGGCGTTCCTGTGTGGTGAGCGATTCACGGCTGTCGATGTCTATATGGGCGCTTATGTGAACTGGTGGCTTCAATTCGAGGCGATACCGCGTCGGGCCGTCTTTGAGGCCTATGCCGCCCGTGCGACCGACCGGGACGCGTTCCGGCGGGCAATGGCGCTTGATGATGCCGATGGGGCTGCGCTCGCCAAAACCTCCACTTGAGGCCCGGACCCGCAGCGAGGCCTCCAGTCAGTCCGCCGGCGCCGGTCAGTCGGCCGGCGCGTGATGACGTCACCGCCCCGGATGCGCACGTCCGTGCAGCTCAATCGCGGGCGCGTCGGCGTGATCGGCGGCGTTCACTGATTGCGGCCTCGACAGGTGGATTGGTGAGCGGGCCGATCTCGGCCTCGATCTTTGCCCGGTCGGGACGGGGGCCACGCTGGTAGCCCTCAAGCGCGGCGCGCATGCTGGCCAGGTGCTCCGCCGTTGTTCCGCAACAGCCGCCGACGATCCGCGCACCGGCATCGATGGCGAGCCGGGCGTAGTTGGCCATCAGCTCTGGCGTGCCGGTGTAAACCACCTCATCGCCGCGCACTTCCGGGATGCCGCAGTTGGCCTTGGCGATGACAATCGCGTCCGGATTGGCCTCGGTCATGCCGAGGATCGAGACGAGCAGATCAGAGGCGCCGACGCCGCAATTGGCACCGATCCCGATGGCGGCCGGTTGCACGTCATTGAACACGGCCCCCAAGGCCGATGGCTCCAGGCCCATCATCGTCTTACCGGCGGTGTCGAAGCTCGCCGTGGTGGTATAGGGGAGGCCGAGCTGTGTGGCGGCCTGCGCGGCAGCCTGCATCTCTTCGGCCGCCGACATCGTCTCCACCCACATCACATCTGCACCGCCTTCGGCCAGGCCTTCCATTTGCTCCTTGAAGCAGGCGACCGCCGCGTCGAACGTCAACTCACCGAGCGGTTCAAAGAGATCTCCCGTCGGGCCCACCGAGCCGGCGATGACGATCGGCCTGTCGAATTCGTCGGCCACCTCGCGTGCCAGGCGCGCCGCTGCCATGTTCAGTTCGTGAACCCGGCTGTCAGCATCGTGCAGACGCAGGCGCCGGGCGTTGCACCCGAAGGTGTTGGTCAGAATGATGTCGGACCCAGCCTCCAGAAAAGACCGGTGCAAGGCCTTCACCTTCTCCGGCGCGTCCGTATTCCACAGCTCCGGCGCGTCGCCGGACAGCAGGCCCATCTGAAAGAAATTTGTGCCGGTGGCGCCGTCAGCAAGCAGCCAGTCGCGCTCTTGCAGAAGTGTCTGAAGGTCGGCCATGGGATCTCTTCCGTCTTCGAAGTTCTGTCACGCGCATGGGGGCCGCCGACCAACCGCTGATAAAATCGCATCAGCTCTTCGTGATCGCGCTGCGCCATCGCTCGCTTGTCCACCTCCACGCCCTCAATTGCAAGCTGTCCAGAAGCGACGCTCTTGCGCAATTGCGCGGCAACCCACTTGGCGTCATCGGCGTCCCGGTCCTAGCCTCCGAACTCGACGCGCCTCCCGCAATTTGGCGCAAGACAATCCAGGCCCCTTGGCCTCCCCTTCCGTGAAGGCGACCGATGAAGGCGCTCGTCAAAGCGCGGCCCGCCCCAGGCCTGTGGATGCAGGACGTTCCCGAGCCATCGCCCGGGCCGGGCGACGTGTTGGTTGCCGTGGAGCGCGCCGCCATCTGCGGCACGGACCTGCACATCTACAACTGGGATGCCTGGGCAGCCGCGACCGTGCCGGTCCCGCTGGTCGTGGGCCACGAGTACACGGGCCGTGTTGTGGCGGTGGGCAAGGACGTGACGGCGGTTGCCGTTGGGGATCGCGTGTCCGGCGAGGGGCACATTGTCTGCGGCCAGTGCCGGAACTGCCGGGCAGGGCGCGAACATCTGTGCCGCAACACACAAGGCGTCGGCGTTCAGCGCCCGGGCGCGTTTGCCGAGTATCTCGCGTTGCCGGCGCATAACGTGATGCGCCTGCCGGACGGCATCGATCCGGACATCGCCGCCATTCTCGACCCGCTGGGCAATGCTGTCCACACGGCGCTGTCGTTCGACCTCGTGGGCGAGGACGTGCTGATCACGGGCGCCGGCCCCATCGGCCTCATGGCCGTTGCGATCGCCAACCACGTCGGCGCCCGCAACATCGTGGTGACTGACATCAATGCAGCACGCCTGCGCCGTGCGGAGGCCTTCGGCGCCACGCGCGCCGTGCATGCCGATGTGCCTCTTGCCGATGTGATGTCGGACATTGGCATGGCGGAGGGTTTCGATGTCGGCCTTGAGATGTCCGGTGCGCCACAGGCGCTCAATGCCATGATCGAGGCGATGAACAACGGCGGGAAAATCGCTCTCCTGGGTCTGCCGGCTGCGCCGTTTGCGGTCGACTGGGCTGACCTTATCCTCCGCGGACTGGTGCTCAAGGGCATCTACGGGAGGGAGATGTTCGAGACCTGGTACAAGATGATCGCGATGCTGGAACGCGGTCTCGACGTCAGCGGTGTCATCAGTCATCGCCTGTCATTCGATCAATATGAAGAAGGCTTCTCGGCACTCAATGCCGGCACGGCCTCGAAGGTTGTGCTGTCGATGCGGGGGCAGGCGTCGGGGAGCACCTGACGGTGCCCAACGGCGCGAACAAGGGCCGCGCGGCCTCAGGAGAGACACTGGGCCGTGACGCGATGGGGGAGAACAACGTGGAAAACGACACGACGCAGACGGATCCGCAGCAGCCTGGTGGCCCGGCACACGCGCCGGACGTGGCGGGGCGTGGCGGCAAGGCGGCCGCACGGCGTCGATCACGGCGGTCTGACGGCTCGGCCGGTCCCCGCCCTGCATTGCGTCAAAGCGCCTGGAGCGTGCCGCGCAATCTTGATGCGCCGACTGAGCCGCTGAGTGCGGAGCGGGTCGCAGCACTCCATGATGCAGCCATGACGATCCTGGAGGAGATCGGGGTTGTTTTCCTCCACGAGGAGGCGCGCGGGCTGCTGCGCGAGGCCGGATGCACCGTCGATGACAGCACCGAGGTCGTGCGCATGGGCCGCGACTTCGTCATGGAGATGGTGGGCAAGGCGCCAGCGCAGTTCGACATCACGCCGCGCAACCCTGACAAACGGTTGACCATCGGCGGCGATCACATGGTCTTCGGAAACATCTCCTCTCCGCCGAACTGCTCAGACCTGGAGCGTGGCCGCCGCGTCGGTACGCGCAGCGATTTCCAGGAACTCATCAAGCTGTCGCAGGCCTTCAACTGCATCCATTTCCTGGGCGGGTATCCGGTCGAGCCAATGGATGTGCACCCGTCCGTCCGGCACCTGGACTGCCTGTTCGACAAGCTGACGCTGTCAGACAAGGTCATGCACGCGTACTGCCTCGGCAAGGAGCGCGTGGAGGACGTCATGGAGATGGTGCGCATCGGCTCCGGGCTGACGCATGAGGAATTCAACGCCCGCCCGCGCATGTACACCAATATAAACTCCACATCGCCGCTCAAGCATGACCACCCCATGATCGACGGGTCGCTGCGCCACGTCCGTCGAGGTCAGCCCGTGGTGGTCACCCCCTTCACGCTGGCAGGTGCCATGGCGCCCGTGACGATTGTCGGCGCGGTCGCCCAGCAGATTGCCGAGGCATTGGCAGCAATTGCGCTGTTCCAGTACGTGAGCCCCGGTGTGCCGGTCGTGCTGGGCAGCTTCACCTCCAATGTCGATATGCGCTCTGGCGCGCCTGCCTTCGGCACGCCGGAGTACATGCGTGCGCAGCAGATTGGCGGGCAGATGGCGCGCTTTTATGATCTCCCCATGCGCGCATCGAACGTCTGCGTCTCCAACGCGCCCGACAGCCAATCCGCATGGGAAAGCGCCTTTTCCCTCTGGGCGTGCGTGTCGGCGCGGGTCAACATGGTCTACCATGCCGCAGGCTGGCTGGAGGGAGGATTATGTGCCTCCTACGAGAAGTTCGTCATGGATTGCGAGACCCTCCAGCAGATCACGGCCTACATGGGCGCGCTCGACGACAGCGATGCGGCGCTCGGGCTCGATGCGGTCCGGGAGGTGGGCCACAACGGTCACTTCTTCGGTGCCGCCCACACGCAGCAACGCTATCAGACGGCATTCTACCAGCCCTTCATGTCCGACTGGCGCAATTACGAAGCCTGGGCGGAGGGCGGCGCCATGTATGCGCACGAGCGCGCCATGGGGATCTGGAAGTCAATTATTGCCGAGTTCGAGCCGCCGGCCATGGACCCCGCCATCCGCGAGGAACTCGAAGCCTTCGTGGCGCGCCGCAAGGCGGAGGGCGGTCAGCCGACGGACTTCTGATCGTGCCGCGCGCCCGGCACCGGGCTTTTGGGCATTTCTCATTGAAAAGAACACGGTCCGGATCGCGAGCGAAGGTCCGGTCCTCATCGAGGGAGAATAAGACGTGAAGACCTCAACACAGTGCGTGGTGATTGGCGGCGGTGTGGTCGGATGCTCGGTCCTGTACCATCTCACGAAGGCCGGCTGGACCGATGTGATGCTCATTGAGCGCTCGGAGCTGACGTCAGGCTCGTCCTGGCATGCGGCCGGCGGCTTTCACACGCTCAACGGAGACCCGAACGTCGCCAAACTCCAATCCTACACGGTGGGGCTCTACAAGGAGCTGGAAGACATTTCCGGTCAATCCTGTGGGCTTCACCTGACGGGCGGCATCCAGCTTGCCGATACGCCGGAGCGACTGGAGTTCCTCAAGCTGGCCATGGGGCGCGGGCGCTATCTGGGCATGGACCTTGAGATGCTGACGCCGACAGAGGCGAAGGAACTCCTGCCGCTGATCGACGAGAGCCATTTCGTCGGCGCGCTGTGGGACCCTATCGAAGGCCATCTTGATCCCTCCGGCACCACGCACGCCTATGCCAAGGCTGCGAAGATTGGCGGTGCTGAAATCGTGCTGCGCAACCCGGTGAAGGAGCTGAAGCCACGCAGTGATGGCACCTGGGACGTGGTGACGGAGCAGGGCACGGTGCACGCAGAACACGTCGTCAACGCTGGCGGGCTTTGGGCCCGCGAGGTTGGCCGCATGGTGGGGATCGAGCTGCCAGTGCTCGCCATGGAGCATATGTATCTGCTGACGGAGGATATGCCGGAGGTTGCGGAGGCCAATGCCAAGACCGGCAAGGAGTTGATCCACGCCATCGACTTTGCCGGAGAGATCTATACGCGCCAGGAGCGCGGCGGCATGCTGATGGGCACCTATGAGCGTGCCTGCGTGCCCTGGTCTCCGGTCGAGACGCCTTGGGACTTCGGCCATGAGCTGCTGGAGCCTGACCTGGATCGCATCGCACCCTCGCTTGAGATCGGCTTCCGGCATTTCCCGGCGCTTGCCAAGGCCGGCATCAAGCAGGTGATCAACGGGCCATTCACGTTTGCGCCCGATGGCAACCCGCTTGTCGGCCCGGTGCGCGGCCTGCGCAACTATTGGGTGGCCTGTGGCGTGATGGCCGGCTTCTCGCAAGGCGGCGGGGTTGGGCTTGCCCTGTCCAACTGGATGGTCAACGGCGATCCGGGCTTTGACGTCTGGGGCATGGATGTTGCGCGCTTCGGAGAATGGGCAACGCTGGACTACACCAACACGAAGGTGCAGGAGAATTATTCGCGCCGCTTCCGCATCCGTTTCCCGAATGAGGAACTGCCGGCTGCGCGACCGGCACAGACCACGCCGCTTTATGACCGCCTGCTGGCGCAGGGCGCTGTGATGGGCGACAGCTGGGCGCTGGAGACGCCTTTGTGGTTCGCGCCCGAGGGGACGCCGGCTGAAGATATTTTTTCCTTCCACCGTTCGAACGATTTCCCGCATGTGAAGGCGGAGGTGCACCGCGTGCGCAATCACGTGGGCATCACCGAGATTGCCAACTTCGCCAAGTACGTCGTCACCGGTTCCGGCGCTGAAAGCTGGCTTTCGCACCTGCTCACGAACAAGATGCCGCGCCAGGGCCGCATCGTGCTGTCGCCGATGCTCAACCCGCAAGGAAAGCTGATCGGCGACTTCACCGTGGCCAAGCTGGACGACGACGAGTTCCGCATCTTCGGCTCGTCGGCGGCCCAGATCTACCACATGCGCTGGTTTGAGCAGCACCTGCCGCAGGACGGCTCAGTGCAGATCGAACGGATTGGCCAGCGGCTGGTGGGTCTTTCGATCGCGGGGCCGAAGGCGCAGGAACTTCTCCAACGTGCCACGCACACTGATGTGTCCACGCAGGCATTCCCCTTCATGAGCTTTGCCCGCATGGACGTTTGCGGCGCGCCGGCCATGGTGGGTCGCATCAGCTTCACTGGCGATCTCGGCTATGAGATCTGGGTGGAGCCGGCCTACGAGCGCCGCGTCTATGATGGCCTGATGGAGCGCGGCGCGGATCTTGGCATCGGCAACTTTGGCATGCGGGCTCTGCTGTCGATGCGGCTGGAGAAGAACTGGCCCACGTGGTTCAGGGAGCTGCGGCCCGTTTATGGTCCCTTCGAAGCCGACATGGGTCGTTTTGTCGATTTGTCGAAGAACGATTTCATTGGGCGCGATGCTGCGTCCCGCGAGAAGCAGGATGGCCCAAACCTGATGCGGGTCACGCTGGATGTCGACGCAACCGATGCCGACGTGATTGGAGACGAACCGATCTGGCACGACGGCGCAGTGATCGGTTGGGTGACGTCGGGAGGCTATGCCCACACGGTCGAAAAATCACTGGCCCAAGGATACATCCCCGCCGCGCTGACGCAGTCTGGCGCCAACGGCCATTTCGAAGTGGAGATCCTGGGGGATCGGCGGCCGGCGACGCTGGTCCGTGAGCCACTTTTTGATCCGCAGGCCCAACGCATGCGGGCATAGGGGGCGTCTGCTTGAGGTGGTGCGGCTTGACCCAATCGATGACCGTCAAGCGAAAGAGACAGATCCCGTTCTGCGCTTTCAGTTGTGCGGGACAGGCTGTCAGGCGGGACCACCACGACGACGCGACGACGGCGGGCCGATGGGCCCGTCGGTGCGCTGAACCGACGCCGGCGCGGGAGCGTTCCCAGGATCATGGGTGAAAACTGGCGCGAAGCAACGCGGGGTCAGACGCACGGCGGGGTCTCCGCCCCATGTGATCCGGCCGTGGACGGGCCGGTTTTTTTCTGGTCGCCCCGCTTTGATGCGCCAGTGGCCGACCATCGCCGGTTTCCATACTCCAAGTACCGGCTGTTGCGTGAGCGCTTGCTCGCTGATGAGATCCTCTCACACAAGCGGTTGTGGCAATCCCCGGCGGCTGGGGTGGGCGAGATCGAGCGCGCGCATGACCCGGCCTATGTCCACCGCGTGCTGACCGGTGCGCTGGATGCCAAGGAACTCCGGCGCATCGGTTTTCGCTGGTCGGATGAGATCCCAATGCGATCGCGTGTCAGTGTCGGCGGCGGGGTGGCCAGCGCACGCGCTGCCTTGCGGGACGGCATCTCCGGGCACCTTGCAGGTGGCACCCACCACGCGCACCGCGATTTTGGCTCCGGCTTCTGCGTCTTCAACGACCACGCGGTGGCAGCGCTCACGCTCATGGACGAGGGCGTCGTGGACCGAATTTCAATTCTGGATCTCGATGTGCACCAGGGCGACGGCACAGCGGCGATCCTGTCGGGAAACGAGCGGGCCATTGTCGTCAGCGTCCACGGAGAGAAAAACTTTCCCTTCCGCAAGGTGCCAAGCCACCGCGATTTTCCCCTCCCCGACGGTGCGGATGACGACGCCTACCTCAAGGCGTGCGGGCAGGCACTTGAGGTGGTGCTCGCACACCGGCCGGATCTGTTGCTCTATCAGGCGGGCGTGGACGCCTTGGCCGAAGACCGCCTGGGACGCTTAAGCGTTTCGGCTGAGGGCCTGGCACGGCGCGACGCGATGGTGTTCGGCGCGACGCACGCGCGCGGGGTGCCCGTGGCCATGGCCATCGGCGGTGGCTATTGCGATCCGATTGCGCCCACTGTTTCTGCCTACTGCCGCACCTTCGCCGAAGCGAAGCGCCTTTACAACTTCTAGCCCGTCACGACCCGCTGCCAGGCGTCCGGAGACTTGCACCTAGTGCGCGGTTTGTGCTGCGCTTTCGACTTGTTTTCAATCGCGCACCAGAACGCGTCGATCTGAGCGTCGCATTGCGCGATCGGCTGCAGGCCCTGGTTGGTCTCAGCGCCGCTGACACTGATCGACCACCCCCCAAGCGCCACGACGATGCGTAAAGCAGTAGCCTGCGATGGATGCCACAGTTCGTTCCGCCGTCATACGGTTTGCCCAAGCCTGGGGCCTGCCGCATCCCGACGTCAACGACGTCACGCCGATCGCGGCCGTTGAACACGATCGCACGAACCGCGTTGATCCGGACGTTTTTGAGGTCTACGCCGCTGCCCAGGTGCTGATCGGCCGCCACCGTTTGGCAGTGGACCCGCAGGATATTCTCTCCCTTGTCACGGGCGGCTACAACGACAGCAAGATCGATGCGCTGGCGATTGTGTTGAATGGGCGTCTGATCCTCAGCCACGGCGACCTTGAGGATTTCGCGGCCGAGAATGGGGAGGACCCCGTCGCCGCCCAGCTCATTTTCATCCAGGCGACCATGCGCGAGGGGCTGAGCGAGGCGAAGGTCGGCGGCTTCTGCGCCGGCGTCACGAGCTTTCTCTACGACACGCCACTCTTCCAGGAGAACGAGCGGATCGCCTACTGGAGAGGCCTGAAGCACGCAGTGCTCCAGTACCTGCGCACGTTGCCGGAGGTGCCACTGCTCAAGTGTGCGCTTTATGTGGTCTGGCCAGGCCAGGCGGCTGCCATCGTCGGTGATCGCGGGGGAATGATCGAGGTTCGCCGGCGGGACCTTGTGAACACCGGGCTCTTCACGGACGTCACGTACGAGGTGCTCGACTGCGAAGCGCTGCTGATGCTGCAGGCAAAGGCCGAGCAGAGCAATTCGGCACTCCTGAACACCACCGTGATCGTCCAGACGTCGGGCGAGGTTGGGCCGCGTGATATCGGCGACCCGGTTCTGACAGGGCCAGCGATGACGCCGCAGATCCCATCACACGCGGCCCCGACGCCCGGCGATCCGCTGTTTCCCGCCACGAACGCAGCGCCCAACGCGATCGACTACGCACGGGTGCGGGCCTGGTCAGCGCAGGTGCACGCGCAGGAACTGGTGCGCCTTGTGTCTGACGCGGACGGCCAATTCAATTCGCGGGTGTTCACCGACAACGTGCGGGGGTTCCTGGGCTACGAACGGCGGCTGAACGTCAACAGCGATATTGCAGCGACCCTGCAAGGTGCTGAGCGTGGCGCGTTCGGCTTCATGAACAACGGCGTGACCATCGTTGCGGAACGCGCCGAAATGGAAGGGGCGTTCGGACTGCGCCTTGAGGACTTCCAGATTGTGAACGGCTGTCAGACCACCTCTGTTCTGTGGGAAAACCGGGAGAGCCTGACGCCGGACGTCACTGTGCCCGTGCGCATCATCGAAACGGGTGACGCGCGGCTGATTGATCGGATTGTGCGGGCCACCAATGCGCAGACACCGATCGATCCACTTGAGATGCTCAGCCGCGAGCCTTTGGTGCGCCGGATCCAATGGTTCTACGAGATGATGGCGCAGCGCGAGGATCAGCCCGGGCTCCTGTTTGAGCGCCGGCTCGGCGAATTCGGCATCAATGCCCGCAGCATGGACGCCCGTGTGATCGCGCTCGCGGACGTCGTGCGTGGCTATGCTGCGATGTTTCTGGAGGTGCCGCACGACGTGCACGGTGGTCACTGGCGCGCCATGGCAACCGAGCGCAATCGTCGCGTGCTGGCGCCACACCACGAGCCAGAGCTGTACTATCTCGTTGGCCTGCTCACGTGGGCGGTGCGCCGTCATATCGCCAGCGAAGGCACCCGCCAGGGCTTCATCCCGCAGTTCCAGGTGTGTCTTGCCTTGCGCCATCTGATCGAGCCGGACCCCGGTTGGAGCGCCGTGCGGGGCCTTGCAGACCGCGCCGCCGGCCGCATGGGCTACATTGCCACCTGTGTGGATCGCTTCACGCATTCGGCGAGGATTGACGACCTCGTCGGTGAAGCAGTGATGTTGGTCAGAACCGCCCTTGAGGAGTTAGACCTTCGGCCAACAGGCGCCAATGCGCGCAAGGCCGCTGTCACGGAGACCGTGATCGCCGCAGCCACCGCACGCCGGCATCGCGCCTGAGCTTGCGGCCTCTGGACGATGGTGCGGGCGTTCCCCGCATCGCGTCCAGTGACGGAGAGCCGGCTGCCCGGCGCCCACGCATTGCCCGTCCAGGCGAATCAGTTCGCTTTCCATCCATGGGTGCCAATGGATCGGGGGCGACACGATGGCGAACTTCCGCACGCATGCCTTGAGTGGGGTGATGGCCAGTGGTGGCCTGGCGACGCTTGCCATGGTGGCAGAGTTGGTGCCAACGCCCGAACTTATAACCCTCACGGTGGCTGGCACGCTCGGTGCAATTCTACCGGATGTGGACCTGGAAAACTCGCGGGCGTCTCGCGCGCTTTTCGCAATACTGGGCGTCTTCCTGGCCTTTGCCGTACTCTTCCGGATTTCCTGGCATTATTCGGTCGTTGAGATGTGGCTGATCTGGCTTGGGGCGTTCCTTGCCATGCGCTTTATCGTGCACGCCGCATTTCATAAATACACACGCCACCGCGGCTCTTTCCATTCTATTCTGGCGGCTGTATTTTTCGCATTCTTCGCGGTCGTGGTGGCCTACCATTGCTTCGGTTTGTCGGCTGTGGTGTCCTGGTTGTCCGGCGTCTT